>JAVKCR010000389.1:0-21177 GCA_040222645.1 Rhodospirillales bacterium | reverse complement strand
GCAAGACGCGTTCGAAATCCACCAAGCAGGACGACCAGACAGCCAAGACCGAAAAGCCGGCCGAAGAAGCAGCCGAGGCCGCCGAGGCGCCTGAAGCCGCTCCGGCCGACGCCGCCGCTGCCCCGGCACAAGCCGCCGCGCCGGCTGAAGCTGCCGCCGCCGGCAATGCCCAGCCGATGCTGGTGATCAACGGCCAGTACATCAAGGACATGTCGTTCGAGGTTCCGAACGCACCGGCCATTTTCACCCAGGCCGGCACCCCGCCCGAGATCCCGATCAATATCGACGTCAAGGCGCGCAATGTTCAGGGCAACATCTTCGAGGTGATGATCGATATATCGATCCATGCGAAGATCAAGGACCAGTCGGCCTTCATTCTCGAGCTCAGCTATGGCGGTGTCTTCACCATCAACGTGGCGAAGGAAGCCCTGCAGGCGGTGCTGCTGATCGAATGTCCGCGGCTGATGTTCCCCTATGCGCGCAACATCGTCTCCGACGTCACCCGCGACGGCGGTTTCGCGCCGCTGATGCTGACGCCGATCGATTTCGCCCAGCTCTACCGCCAGCGCATGCAGGCCCAGGCAGCCCAGGCCGCGAAGGCGGGCTGACGCCAGCGCTTCAGACCGACCGGGTTATCCCGCCGTCGACCCGGAGGTTCTGGCCGGTGATGTAACCGGCCGCCTCCGAGGCGAGGAACGAGACCACGCCGGCGATTTCCGCCATCGTGCCGTAGCGCCCCATGGGCACGCGCGCGCGCCGGTCGTCCTTTTCCGGCAGGCTGTCGATGAAGCCGGGCAGGATGTTGTTCATCCGGATGTTTTCGCCTGCGTAACGATCGGCGTAGAGCTTGCCGAAAGCCGCCAGGCCGGCCCGGAACACGCCGGAGGTCGGGAACATCGGGTCGGGTTCGAAGGCCGCGAAGGTCGAGATGTTGATGATCGCCCCCGATTTCTGCGCCAGCATCACCGGGGTGACCAGCCGGGTCGGGCGGATGACGTTGAGCAGGTAGTAATCCATACCCTTGTGCCAGTCCTCGTCGGTGATCTCGAGGATTGCCCCCTTCGGCCCGTGGCCGGCCGAGTTCACCAGCACGTCGATGCGGCCCCAGCGGTCGAGCGCGCCGTCGACGAGGCGGACGAGGTCGTCATGGACGAGGTTCGAGCCGGTAACGCCGAAGCCGCCGAGTTCCTTCGCCAGCGCCTCGCCCTTGCCGGACGACGACAGGATCGCGACGTGACAGCCGTCCTCCGCCAGTTTCCGCGCCGCCGCCGCTCCCATGCCGCTGCCGCCCGCGGTCACCAGCGCCACCTTTTTCGTGCTCATGTTCTGCTCCGTTATCTGCGATTCGCGCGCATTGCATCACGGGTGACGCGTCGGGGCAAACCTACCCTCATCCTGAAACGAGTTCAGGATGCGAGGGCGGTTGAGGTTGGTGAGAAAAATCAAAAAACATCGTCAGGATGACATAATTATTATTAAATTCAGGGACTTTCCGGTGGCGACTGAAAGCCTTTGCAGCCCTCAGTCCCGCTTGATGTCCGCGACGCCGGCGAGCGCCTTGCGGGCGGCGATGGTGTCGGTGCCATAGGCGATGAAGCGGTAGCCCTCGTCGAGCCGGGTCCGCAGGGCGTCCGGGTCGGGGTCGACCTGGTGGATGCCCATCGGCTTGCCCGAGTGCCGGCAGGCGGCGCGGAAGTTGTAGAGCGCGTCGGCGATGGCCGGGGCATTGAAATCGCCCGGGCAGCCGAGATCGGCGGAGAGGTCGTAGGGGCCGATGAACAGCGCGTCGATGGTCCCGAGCGCGGCGATCTCCGCCACGTTGGCGATGCCGCGGGCGGATTCGATCTGCGCCACCAGCACCGGCTTGAAGCCCTCCAGGTAGGCGGCGAAATCATCGCCCCAGGCGTTCATGCGAGAGAGGCAGATGCCGCGCCGGCCTGCCGGCGGATATTCGAGATGGGCGGCGAAGGCCGCAATGGCTCCGGGGTCTTCCGATTGCGGCAGGATGAAGCCGTGCGCCCCGATATCGAGCAGGCGGCGCGCGGTGATCGGGTCGGCTTCGGCGAGGCGCACCAGCGGGGCGAGGCCGTAGCGTTCGCAGATCACGAAGATGCGCTCGCAATCCGCAAGAGCGGTCGCGGTATGTTCGAGATCGACGGCCAGCCAGTCGAAACCGAGCGTCGCCATTGCCTCGGCCATGCCGGCGGACGAGGTGCACATCCAGCCGCCGATAGAGGCGCTTCCCGCGGCGAGCGCGTCCTTCAGGCGGTTCTCGTAGGTGCGTCCCGGGCCGGTCATGAGCGGCAGAATGCGCGCATCCGCGACGTCCCGCAACCGGCGAGCATCGCGCTCAATGCCGGAAATGCCGCATGCCGGTCATCACCATGGCGATGCCGGCTGCGTCGGCGGCGGCGATCACCTCGTCGTCGCGCATCGAACCGCCGGGCTGGATCACCGCCGTCGCGCCGGCCTCGATGGCCGCCACCAGGCCGTCGGCGAAGGGGAAGAAGGCGTCGGAGGCGACGACGCAGCCGTCGGTGCGGCGCCCGCTCTCGCCGGCCGCCTTCGCCTGGTCGTCCGACTTGATGACGGCGATGCGGGCGGAATCGACGCGGCTCATCTGGCCGGCGCCGATACCGACGGTCAGCCCGTCCTTCACATAGACGATGGCGTTCGACTTCACATGCTTGCAGATGCGGAAGGCGACCAGCATGTCGGCCATCTCCGTCGCGGTCGGCGCGCGCTTCGTCACCACCTTGAGGTCCGCTTCCCTCACCCGGCCGTTGTCGCGGCCCTGCAGCAGGTAGCCGCCGGCGACCGTGCGCACGGTCATGCCGGGCGCCGCCGGGTCGGGCAGGCCGCCGGCTTCCAGCACCCGGACATTCTTCTTCACCGACAGCACCTTGAGCGCGGCCTCGTCCACCTTCGGGGCGATCACCACCTCGGCGAACAGCTTGGCGATCTCCTCGGCGGTATCGGCGAACAGCGGGCGGTTGAGCGCGATGATGCCGCCGAAGGCGCTGACCGGATCGCAGCTCAGCGCGCGCCGGTAGGCCTCCAGCGTGCCGGCCGCGACCGCGACGCCGCAGGGATTGGCATGCTTGATGATGGCGACCGCCGGATCGTCGAACTCCGCGACCAGCTCGTAGGCGGCGTCGGTGTCGTTGATATTGTTGAAGGACAGCTCCTTGCCCTGCAGCTGGCGCGCGGTGACCACGCCGGGCCGCTTCTCGGCGCCGCGATAGAGGGCGGCCTCTTGGTGCGGGTTCTCGCCGTAGCGCAGCGTCTGCTGCAGCTCCCCGGTGACCGACAGCCGGGCCGGGAAACCGTCCGCCTCGCCGGTCTGCGCCGTCAGCCAGGTGGAGATCGCGGTATCGTAGGCGGCGGTGCGGGTGAAGGCCTTGGCGGCCAGCTTGCGGCGGGTCTCTGGCGTCGTGCCGCCGGCATTCGCCGTCATCTCGGCCAGCACAACGTCGTAATCGGCGGGATCGCAGATCACGGTGACCGAGCGGTGGTTCTTGGACGCCGACCGTGTCATGGCAGGACCCCCGATGTCGATCTGCTCGATGCACTCCTCGAAGGAGGCGCCCGACGCGATGGTCGCCTCGAACGGGTAGAGGTTGCAGACCAGCATGTCGATCGGCGCGATGTGATGCGCGGCCATGGTGCGGCCATGCTCCTCGTTGTCGCGCAGGCCGAGCAGGCCGCCATGAATCTTCGGATGCAGCGTCTTCACCCGGCCGTCGAGCATCTCCGGGAAACCGGTATGTTCGGACACCTCGGTGACCGGCACGCCGGCTTCCGCCAGCATCTTCGCCGAGCCGCCGGTCGACAGGATCTGCACGCCCTGCTTGCTGAGCGCGCGGCCGAACTCGACGAGGCCGGTCTTGTCATAGACCGAGATCAGGGCGCGCTGGATCGGCGGGGTGTTGGCGTCGGTCATGGGAAGAATCTCCGGTGGCGATGATGCGGGGGCGGGCGCGATATATCACGGCACGCCGGGAATGTGAGGGGAAAAACGCCCGCGCGCGCCGGGATTTTCAGTCGCCGAGCATCGGCAGGCGGATGCGGGCCCTGAGGCCCCCCTGCGGCGAGCGGGTCAGCTCGATGTCGCCGCCATGGCCGCGCACGATGTCGCGGGCGATGGTGAGGCCGAGCCCGACCCCGCCGGTCTCCGGGTTGCGCGACTGGTCGAGCCGCACGAAGGGCTTGAAGACCTCGGCGAGCTGGTCGTCGGGGATGCCCGGCCCGTCATCGTCGATGGTGATCTCGACCGACTGGCGGCGCAGACCGGCGCGGATCGAGACATGCTCGGCGTAACGCAGCGCATTGGCGACCAGGTTGGTTACCGCGCGGCGGAAGGCGACGCGCTTCAGCGGCAGGCGGATATCGCCCTCGACATGCAGGTCCAGCACCCCGCCGCGCTGGTTGCGGGCGATGATGTCGGCGAGGAAATCGCGCAGGTCGGTCTCCGCCGGCTCCTCCCTGCCCTCGCCGCGGGCGAAGGCGAGATAGCCCTCGATCATGTGCTCCATCTCGAGGATGTCCTCGTTGAGAGCCTGGGCGGCGTCGCCGTCGCCGAGCATGGCGACCTCGAGCCTCATGCGGGTGAGCGGGGTGCGGAGATCATGGCTGACGCCGGACAGCATGTCGGTGCGCTGCTGCACGTGGCGCTTGATGCGGTCGCGCATCTCCATGAAGGCGATCGCCGCCTCGCGCACCTCGGTGGCGCCTTCCGGCTTGAAGCGCGGCACCTCGCGGTCGATTCCGAAGGCCTTGGCGGCATGCGCCAGCCGGCGGATCGGGCGGACCTGGTTGCGCATGAAGATCATCGCCACCGCGAACAGGATCAGCGAGGTGCCGACCATCCAGATGACGAAGACATAGGTGGTCGATGAGAACAGCCGCTTGCGCGGCGCCAGCACGTCGACCACTGAATCGGTGAGCTGGATGCGAATGCGCAATTCCCGGTCGGTGGCGTCGGTGTCCATCACGAAGGGCCGGCGCACCCGCTCCCGCAGCGACTTCGCGAGCGCCGCCTCCATCATGCCGTCATAGCTGACCTGCTGGCGGTTCTCGAGAATGGCGCCGGGCTCCACCGTGACCTCGAGCTCCATGAGGCTCCTGGCGCGGCGGATGATCCAGGTCTGGTTCTCCTCGCCCGGATAGGCGCGCATATGTTCGAGGATCACCGCGACATCGCCGGCGACCCCGTTGGCAAGGCGACGGGTCACGGTGTCCCAGTGGGTCTCGAAGAAGATCGCGGTCGCCACCACCTGCAGCAGGATCAGCGGCATCACGATGATCAGCACCGTGCGCCCGAGCAGCGATTTAGGCAGGAAGCGTTTCAGCGCCTTCATGGCCGGTCCGGCTTCAGCACGTAGCCCTGGCCGCGCACCGTGTGCAGGTAGCGCGGCAGGCGGGGATCGTCCTCGATCTTGCGGCGCAGCCTCGTCACCTGCACGTCGATGGCGCGGCTGTCGGCGTCGAGCTCGGCGGCCTCGCAGAGATCCTCGCGCGACAGCGTCACCCCGGCCTGGCGGGCGAGGATCTGCAGCAGCCCGGATTCCGTCGAGGTGAGATGCACCGGCTCGTCGGCCTCGAACAGCATGGCGCGCTCCACCTCGAAGCGGAAGCGGCCGAGACGGATGGTCAGGCTGGCCGTGTCGGCAGCCGCCTCCGGCGGGCCGATGCGGCGCAGGATGGAATTGATCCGGAGCACCAGTTCGCGCGGTTCGAACGGTTTGGTGAGGTAGTCGTCGGCACCGCGCTCGAGACCCTCGATGCGGTTCTCGTTCTCGCCCATGGCGGTGAGCAGCAATATCGGCACGTTCGAGGTGCGGCGCAGGTCGGAGGTCAGCTCGAAGCCGTTCTGGCCCGGCATCATCACGTCGAGCACCAGCAGGTCGACCTCGAAGCTTTCCAGCTTGCGGCGCGCATCCTCGGCATCGGCGGCGGCGGTGACCATGAAGCCGTTGTCGGTGAGGTACTTGTTCAGCAGGTTGCGCAGCCGCGTGTCGTCGTCGACGACGAGAATATGTGCGGGATCCTCCGCCATCGCGGGGCTCAGGCCCGGCGAGCCCGGGTGGCGGGCGCACCCTCCGCACCTTCGGCGCCGCGCGACAGGGTCTCGTTGACGGTGTCCGTATCGTCGATCATGCCGGCGAGCACGCTGCGGAAACCCTCCACCGCCTCGGCGCCGGCGGCGCGGTAGGCGCGGGCCATCCGCGCGCGCTGGTCGGCGGTCAGCCGGCGCTCCAGCTCCTCGCCGCGATCGGTGAGGCGCAACAGCCGCTTGCGTCGGTCGGCCTCGTCGGCGCGCTGGTCGACGAAGCCCTCCTGCACCAGCTGGCCGAGCACCCTGGACAGGCTCTGCTTGGTGATGCGCAGGATGGCGAGCAGCTCGCTTACCGTGATGTCGGGATTGCGGCCGATGAAGTAGATCGCGCGGTGATGCGCGCGCCCGAAACCGATCTCGGCGAGGATGGCGTCCGGTCCCGAGGTGAAGTCGCGGTAGGCGTAGAACAGCAACTCGATTCCCTGCCGCAATTCCTCCTCGCGCAGGAAGAGCGGGTTTACGCCGGGGGTTTTCGCTGTCTTGATATCAGCCATGAGATTTACGCATGGAAATAATTGGTCAGCACTGTTGACTTAATGCGACTTCGAATGTTACGAACACTCTCGCGTTTGCGACATATTCTAACAACCGGAAACCGAAAAGATGGCGATGATTCCATTCGACGACCGTGACGGCCTTATCTGGTTCAACGGCGAATTCGTGGACTGGCGCGATGCCCGTCTGCATGTTCTGACGCATGGCCTGCATTATGCAAGCTGTGTTTTCGAGGGCGAGCGGATGTATGCCGGCAAGATCTTCAAGCTGACCGAGCATACCGAACGCCTCGCGAAGTCCGCGGAAATCCTCGGCTTCAAGCTGCCCTACTCGGTCGCCGAGATCGATGCGGCGAGCCACGAAACCTGCGCGAAGAACGGTATCCATGACGGCTATGTCCGTCCGGTGGCCTGGCGCGGCAGCGAGATGATGGGCGTCTCGGCGCAGAACAACCGCATCAACGTCGCCATCGCGGCCTGGGACTGGCCGTCCTATTTCTCGCCGGAAGCGCGCATGCAGGGCATCCGGCTGCAGATCTCGAAATGGCGCCGCCCGGCGCCGGACACCGCCCCGACCAATTCCAAGGCGGCCGGCCTCTACATGATCTGCACCATGTCGAAGCATGACGCGGAGCGCGACGGCTACCACGACGCGCTGATGCTGGATTACCGCGGCCAGGTGGCGGAAGCGACCGGCGCCAACATCTTCCTCGTCATCGACGGCAAGATCCACACGCCGGTCCCGGACTGCTTCCTCGACGGCATCACCCGGCGCACGGTCATCGGCCTCGCCAAGGCGCGCGGCTACGAGGTCATCGAACGCGCGATCCAGCTCGAGGATTTCGAGAAGACGACGGAAGTCTTCCTGACCGGCACCGCCGCGGAAGTCACTCCCGTGGGCGAGATCGGTCCCTACAAGTTCACGCCGGCGGAAGTCTGCAAGAACCTGATGGCCGATTACGACGCGGAAGTGCGCAAGCACGCTAAGGCCGCCGCCGCCGAATAATCCCCGGCCGGCAAACGCGAACGTGGAAGGCCCTCGCCGCAAGGCGGGGGCCTTTCTGTTTCCGGAGTGACCTACCTCCGCAGATCCGGCAGTCCTACCCCCGCTGCGTCGAAGCCGCCGTCGGCGGCGAGGTTCTGGCCGGTGATGTAGGAGGCACGCTCGGAAGCGAGGAAGCAGATGGCTTCCGCGATCTCGCGCTCCTGGCCGTATCGGTTGAGCGGGATGGCGTCGTGGTAGGCGTCGATGATGGCCTGGGAATGAACCGCGATGGCGAGCTTGGTGCGCACCGGGCCGGGGGCGACCGCGTTCACCCGGATGCCGTGTTCGCCGAGTTCCACGGCATATTGCCGCGTCAGATGCGCCACCGCCGCCTTCGAGGTGCCGTAGGCGACGCGCAGCGTCGAGCCGCGCAGTCCGGAGATCGATGAGATGTTGACGATCGAGCCGCGGGTCTGCTTCAGCGCCGGGATCACCGCCTGGCAGCAGAGGAAGATGCCGTCGAGGTTGGTCGCCATCACCTCGCGCCATTTCGCGAAGGATGTCTCCTCGATGGGCCGGAAATCGGCGACGCCCGCATTGTTGACCAGGCAATCGATGCGCCCGGCCCACTCCATCGCCTTGACCACCATGCGATCGACCTCCGCCGGGTCGGAGACGTCGGCGACGATGGCGAGGGCGGGATCGTGGCCGACCGAGGCGGCGGCCAGTTCATCCGCGTCGCGGTCGACCAGCACGGCGCGCCAGCCCTGCTCGATGAACAGTTTCGCGGTGGCCAGCCCGATGCCCCGCGCCGCGCCGGTGATGATCGCTGTCTGCTTGCCGTCCATGCGCGTTTCCCGTTGTTGCTCTGTGCCCTGCCGAGCACACCTTCAAACAACAAACCATCGTCATCCTGATGGCAATCAGGATCCATGCCTGAGCGGTCGTCTCGGGCGACAGACCATCCGCCGGGGAGTGCGCGGTGATGCCGGGGTATCGGCACCGGCCGTTCCGTTCGCAGCGGCTCAGGCATGGGTCCTGACTTTCGTCAGGATGACTTTGGTGGGGGATGGAGGCGATAGGGCCGGCATGCACAAAAAATCGGCAGAAATCCGCGCCAAGCGGCGTTCCGAAACTCTTTTCAACCATGCCGACGCTGTCAAAAAATTGAGACAATGCACTGCTAGAAGGGGCCTCACCCGGCTGCGGAACCAGCCGGCCTTGCAATTTGTCGGAAACAGGGTCTCCCTGCCGCGAGACGGCGCCGGAGCCAGAGAGAGGTACCATTCCATGTCCAAGTCCGAACGGGCTGCGCCCGACTATGCGCTCGAACATTTCGACGAGGTGAATTATCCGCGTCCCGAAGCGACCGAATTCGAGAAGCTGGCCGACAAGGCGATGTCGCGCCGCGGCTTCCTCGGCGCCAGCCTCGCCTTCGGCGCGTCCGCCTTCGTGATGGGCGCGGGCGCGCTGCGTCCGGCCGAGGCCGCCGGCCGTCTCGCCTTCGAGCCGGTCGCGGCGAACGCGCTCGACCAGATTACCCTGCCGAAGGGCTACGCCTACGACATCCTCGCCAGCTGGGGCGACCCGCTCTGGTCGAGGGGCCCGGCGTTCGACGAGGCGACCCGCGGCACCGCCGCCAGCCAGGAGCTCTCCTTCGGCGACAATACCGACGGCATGGCCGTGTTCGATCTCGGCGACCGCACGGTGATCGCGATCAACAACGAGTACTGCAATATCGACATCATCAACGGCAACCGCGCCGACAAGAAGCCGGAAACCGCCGATGACGTGAAGAAGGGCATGGCGGCGCACGGCGTCTCGGTCTTCGAGATCGCCGAGACCGGCGGCAAGTGGCAGATCGTCAAGGACAGCCCCGTCAACCGCCGCATCACCGCCTATTCGCCGATGGACATCACCGGCCCCGCCGCCGGCCACGACCTGCTGAAGACCGCCGCCGACGCCACGGGCACGACATCGCTCGGCACCTGGAACAATTGCGGCAACGGCCGCACCCCCTGGGGCACGTATCTCACCTGCGAGGAGAACTTCAACGGCTACTTCTCGTCCTCCGACGAGAATGTGAAGATCACGCCCGAGTTCAAGCGCTACGGCATCGGCCCGAAGGATTGGGGCTACAACTGGGCGTCGGTCGACGAGCGTTTCGATATCTCGAAGCATCCGAACGAGGCGAACCGCGCCGGCTATGTCGTGGAAATCGACCCGGCCGACCCGAACTCGGTTCCGAAGAAGCGCACCGCGCTCGGCCGCTTCAAGCACGAGAACGCCGAACTGGTGATCTCGGCTTCCGGCCATGCGGTGGTCTATATGGGCGACGATGAGCGCGGCGAGTTCATGTACAAGTTCATCTCCGACGGCGTCTACACCGTCGGCGGCGACAATGCGAACCTGCTCGAGGACGGGCGCCTGTTCGCCGCGAAGTATGACGACAACGGCAAGGGCCAGTGGGTCGAACTGACCCCGGAAGCGACCGGCATGGCCTCGAAGGCGGAGATCTGCGTCTTCACCCGCATGGCGGCGTCGAAGGTCGGGGCCACCACCATGGACCGTCCGGAATGGGTTGCGGCGAACCCGGTGAAGCCGGAAATCTATTGCGCGCTGACCAACAACCGCAACCGCGGCAAGAAGCCGAATGCCGGCGGCGACGCCACCCCGGTCAATGGCCCGAACCCGCGCGAGGGCAACGATTACGGTCAGATCGTCCGGCTGCGTCCGGAAGGCGGCGATCACATGGCGGCCGGTTTCGACTGGGACCTGTTCGTCATCGCCGGCAACCCGACAGTGCACAGCGATGCCTATGCGGGCTCGAAGAACGTCACCGCCGACAACATGTTCAACTCGCCGGACGGCATCGCCTTCGATACCAGCGGCCTGCTCTGGATCCAGACCGACGGCAATTACTCCAACGCCAAGGGCTTTGCCGGCCAGGGCAACAACCAGATGCTGGTGGGCGACCCGGCGACCGGCGAAATCCGCCGTTTCCTCGTCGGGCCGAAGGAATGCGAGGTTACCGGCATCACCTGGAGCCCGGATCGCCGGACCATGTTCGTCGGCATCCAGCATCCGGGCGAGGAAGGCGGCAGCAACTGGCCGGGCGGCGGCGCCTCCGTGCCGCGGTCGTCCGTCATCGCCATCCGCCGCGAAGATGGCGGCCTGATGGGCTGACCGGCGCGTTCACGTTATGCGGAGGGGCGGCAGGCAACTGCCGCCCCTTCTGCTTTGGTGGGGTTGTGGTTGGTAGCGGGTGGCGTTCATCCAGCTAAAAAGTCGTCATCCTGATGACAATCAGGACCCATACCTGAGTGCCTGCAATGAAGATGAAAAGTGCCGAGACCCCGGCGTTTCCATGTTTGCCCGGCGGTCAGGCTGTCATGCTAGGCAGATGCTCAGGCATGGTTCCTGACTTGCGTCAGGATGACGTAAGAATATGTAACATCGGCATCAGCAATCCCGTCATCCTGGATGGCGCGCAGCGCCGGTTCGGGATCTCCGGAGTCTGCGGCGAATGCCCGAGATCCCGGGTTCCGCCTTCGGCGGCCCCGGGATGACGTGAGGATGAGTGATCGCACGAACTCGAACATGCGTCATCCCGCTTCAGGTGCGGGATGACATCGATTTCTTCTTTTCCCGATGATCAGGTCTTGAACGTCAGCAGAATCGCCGCGTCCACCGCAATCCGTTGCGCAGGCGTAATGATCCTGTTGTCACATTTGTAGGCAACCTCCGACACTCCGCCGGTCTCCAGGTCGGTGACTTGCATGACCCCCGTCGCCGGCAGGTTGGCGGCGATTTCGAGACCCTCGATACTCTCCGCCTCGCCTGGCAGGCAGAGCAGGTGAATGGCGCTCATTCCCCCCGAGGCCGGCAGGGACCGGCCGCCGCTGGTGGCGACAATGCTGGCCAGTTTCTCCGGGTTCGCGTTCAGCACCGCGTGGAGATGGCGGATCACAAGGCTGGCCGGTTTCGGGTTGAAGCGGCGGTCGAGCACGCCGGCGCGGCGGAAATAGCCGCGGTCGACATCGGCCAGCGTGTCGGAATAGACGGTGACGTTCTCGACCGCGATGGCGGCGAACAGGGCGGACGCCACCCGGTTCAGCGCCAGCCGCTCGTCGTTGCTGTGGTGGGCCGGGTTGAAATTCTGCGACTGGCGCAGATACATCATCGCCTCGATCCCCAGCCGCCCGGTGACGGAAGCCGCCTCCTTGATGACTTCCGCCGGGTTCTCGGACCCGAGGATGCGGAACACGGCGCCGGCCAGCGGCCGGGGCAGGCGTTCCGTCCATTCCGCGATCAGCGGCCCCTCCCCTGTCGCGAAGCCGTGGGCGATGACATGGTAGTACTTGTCGCCGTTCTGGCGGATATCCTTGCCGTCGAGGATGCGCGACAGGTAGACGGGCAGGTCGGTCCGCCGCATGGCCTCCGAAATGGCGGCGAAGCCGGTCTCGCGGTCGGTGCCCATGACGAACATCCAGCCGTCGACCAGCTCGCGATGCGCGGCGACCGCCGCCAGCGCCGCCGCATCGGGCAGCGCGAAGGATTGCAGGATGAAGCGGTGGCCGAAGCGGCGCATCATCGCGATGCGGCCGCGCACGCGTTCGTCGCGCATGTCCTGCACCGGGATCAGGTGGCGGCGCACCCCCATTTCCCAGAGCGCCAGCAGCGGGTAGTCGTTGCGAACCCGGCGGCGGACGAAATCGTCGACGCCGCCGCTCGGCGGGATATCGGTCTCTTCCGCCCAGGCATAGCGCATCTCGAAGCCGAACGGCGCGCGGGCATTCTCCGCGGGGTGGATGGGGGCAAGCCGGCTCGGTTTCGCCACCGGCAGGTCCTCCGGCGCCTCCATCACGCCGTTGGTGCGCTGCATGTGGCAGAGCACGCCGCGCTCATGCACGTCGACCAGGAAGTAGCCGAGCTTGGCGGCATCGTCGCGCCCGCCCTCGGTGCCCGGCTCGATATGGTACATCTCCGAGTAATCGTGGCGGATGAAGGAGGTCGACGGCAGCAGGTAGCAGTCGGTCGCGGCGTGGCGGTAGTACCAGAAATTGTGCACATGCCCGGCGAACAGCGCCTCGATCCCGTGCTGCTCGATCAGGCCGAGCAGCCAGGACCGGCCTGGTTCCGCGATATTGTCGTAATGCTCGAGTTCGTCGGTGGTGGTGAGGTAGGGCGGGTAATGGATGCAGAGGATCACCCGCCGGTCGCCGGAATCGGCCAGCAGTGCCTCCAGCCACGTCTTCTGTTCGGCCTCGACGGCGATGCCGCTGTTGATGATCGAAGCATTGACGACGACGAAGCGGATGGAATTCCGGTCGAAGGAATAGTAGTCGGGGCCGAAATGCTTCCGCCAGAGCGCGACATAGTCCGCCGTCACCGTTGCCGCCGGTGCCCAGGGCAGTGGCTTGTCGCCGACATCGTGGTTGCCGGGCACCAGGTACCAGTCGAAGGAGGAGGACGCGATCTGCGCGTTGAACTTGTCGGCGGCGTCCTTGTAGGAAGGCAGGCTCGGCACCGGGTGAATGAGGTCGCCGAGATGGATGACGAAATCCGGCTTCTCGGTCTCCAGCCGTCCGACGACATGGCGCAGCCGGGCATTCGACTTGTGGTTCGCCTCGTAGGGCGAGGAACATTCATCCTCCTTCTCGTTGAGATGGCTGTCGGCCACCACCGCGAAGGTGAAGAGCTTGGCGCCAAAGCCGTCGGCCGCGCTGTCCTTGTCGTTCATTGCAGGATTCCCTGTCATGGTTGCTTGTCGTAACTGGTAATGGCCGCTTCCTTGCCCGGCACCGGGTTGAAGCCGTAGCTGCCCCGCTTGAGGATTGCCCCGGCGCCGCCATTGCGGTCGAGTGCTGCCTTCTGATCGGCCATGGCGCGGCGGTCGGCAGCCTCCGGATCGACGATCCGGCGGAGCCTCGATTCCAGCGCGGCAAGGGTTGCCGCATGGTCCGGGTGCCCGGCGAGATCCGTCAATTCATCCGGGTCTTGCGCGAGGTCGTACAGTTCCGCCGGCATGCCGACATGGTAGATCAGCTTCATCTGGCCATCGCGCAGCATGAACATGCCGGCCTTCGAGCCGTGGCCGTGATACTCGCCGATTACCGGCCGAGGCGGTACGTTGCCGGCAATGATTTTCCACAGCGAGGCGCCGGGAAGGTCCGCATCGTCCGGATGCGGCGCCACGCCAAGCGCCTCGACGAATGTCGGAAACAGATCGACATGGGAAACAATATCCGGAATCCGCTTGCCCGCCGGGATGCCCGGGCCGCAGGCGACCAGCGGCACGGTGACGGAATGGTCGTACATCACGCTCTTGCCGAAATGGCCGTGATGGCCCGCCGCTTCGCCGTGATCGCTGACATAGACCACGCGGGTCGTCTCATCTAGACCGAGGTCGGCGAGCGTCTGCAGGACCTTGCCGACCTGTTCGTCCATGTGGGTGATCAGCGCGCAATAGCCGGCGATGCATTTCCGCAGGAATGACTCGTCGGCCAGACCGTCGAGGGAATGGATACGCATGATGTGGCGGAAGGCGGGATGGGTCGGCTGGTCTTCCGGGCGGAAGCCCGGCGGCAGGCGCACCTCGCTTTCCGGGTACATGTCCATGAAGCGGTCGGGCACGGTGAAGGGCGGATGCGGCGCGGCGAAGGAGACCTTCAGCGCCCAGGGCTTCTCCGACGCGGCCCCGTTCTCGCGCAGCCAACTACAGGCATTGTCGGCGATCTCGCGGTCATAGAGCACGTAGTCTGACTCGCCGCGGCCGATCTTCTTGTAGTTCTCGCGCGAGGTCGGGCGCGGATGCTCACCGCCCTCATCCGCCCGGAGCAGCCCGAACAGCGCGCCCTTGCGCTCGACGATATGCATGGCGAGGCGGCTTTCGGTGAAGCCGTAATCGTCGGTTTCGGCATCGCCGATATAATGCAGCTTGCCGATCGAGGTCACATTGTGGCCGCCGTCGCGCAGGCGGCGGTGCCAGCTCGGCCATTTGCCGTCATAGACCAGCACGTTGTCCCAGTACCCGGTCTGGTGCGGGTAGCGCCCGGTGGCGAGCGCGGCGCGCGCCGGACAGCAGACGGCGCTGTTGGCATAGGCGTTCTCGAACAGGGTTCCGCGCCGGGCGATCGAATCGATGTTCGGCGTCCGCACGGCGGGATGCCCGTAGGCGCCGGTGAAATTGCGTTGATGATTGTCGGACATCAGGAACAGAAGGTTCGCGGGCTTCATCAGGCCGACCTCTCGAATGCGGTGAGTTCCACGGTCTCGAAACCATGGTTCAGGAAATGCACGCCGACCGCGTGGTGGGCGCCGGCATCGGCGTTGCTCATGCCGGTCAGGACGATCTCCGGGCCATCTTCCGTCGGCCCGAGTTCCGTGATCGCCCGGCCGATGGCCGCGGCATAGTCCGGCACCTGGCTGACCGGTCCGCCGACAAGGATCACGTCGGGGCTGAGCGCCGTGACGACCGGGCTCAGGATGCGTCCGCATTCATAGCCGGTCTCGGCGAACGCGGCCTTCAGGCGCGGGTCGCCGGCACGGGCGCGGGCAATGACGTCGAGCAACCGTCCCGCCGCGAAGGCCGGGTCGTAGGGGCCACCGGGATGCGGCGACATCGGTTCGCCGAGCCGGGCGAGGATACCGCGCCCGGCGCCGATCTCGTCGAGGGTCATGGCGCGCCCATCCGCATCCGCCCGTCCGGTAACGGCAATCTGGGAGATCTGCCCGGCCCTGAAATTGCGGCCGCGCAGCAGCTGACCGTTGAACAGCATGCCGCCGCCGAAGCCGAGTGCCGCCGTCAGGCCGAGGGCATCCTTGTTCCGGGGAATTCTCCCGGCCTGGCATTCCGCCGTCAGGATGGCGTTGGTGGTGCCCTCGACACCGCACGGCAGCTCAAGGCGAGCGCTCAGCATGGCGGCGACCGGGATGTCGAACCAGTTGATTGTCGCCGAGGCGGTGACGACACCCGCATGCGGGTCCACCGCGCCGGCGCAGGCGACGCCGATGCCGAGCACCCGGCGGCGATCGACCCCCGCATCGGCGAGCATGGTCTCGACCCGCTGGGCGATGCGGTCGCAATCCGCCTCATGGGAAACCATTCCCATCTGGCCAAGCGCGCATTGCGCCAGCTTGCGGTGGCTCAGGTTCCAGAGCACGGCCGATTGTTCGTAGGCGTTGATGCCGATGCCGACCACGAAACCGCCATCGCCGCGGATCTGCAGGTTGATGCCCGGCCGTCCGGGCTTCCCGGTCGGTGGCGGCGCCGTGGTTTCCTCCAGGAATCCGGTGCGGATCAGGTCGCGGGTGATGCGCGAGACCGAGGCATCGGTGAGGCCGACCCGCTCGGCCAGGTCGGTACGCGGCATCGGGCCCTCGGCGGACAGAACCCGGAAGATCGCCATGCGGTTCTGCTGACCGATTCCGGCGTGGTTCCTGACGATGCGCAGGGTTCCGGCCATGCTCCATTCCCATTAATTATTTACAGAAAGAAATTAATATGCTACCGGTTCATCATGTGCAACGCTTTTCTGCACGGGACCAGGGAGACAGGGACATGAACATGACAGTGAAGACGGGGTTGATTGCCGCCGCTCTGGCAATGCTCTCGATTCCCGCGGGCGCCGCGGATTTTCCAACCAAACCGATCACCTTCCTGAACGGCGCGGGCGTCGGCGGCGGTGTTGACAGTTTCGGCCGTGTACTGGCCAGTGTCGCGCCGGACGTGCTCGACGGCCAGCCGATGATCGTCGTCAACAAGCCTGGGGGTGGCCACACGGTGGCGCTCAAGACCCTCGCCCGGGCCAAGCCGGACGGCTACACGCTTGCCGTGGTTTCCGGCGGCAGCGCGATGGTCGGCAGCACGATCCGCGACATCGGTCTCGATTACTTCGGAGAGCTCGAATTCGTCGCCCAGATCGGCAGCATCATCGGCGCCCTGGTGGTGCGGAACGACGGTGTTTACAAGACGCCACAGGACGTCATAGCGGCGGCGAAAGCCAACCCGGGCGCGATGCGTTATGGCCATTCGGGGCGCGGCGCGCTGTCCCATGTGGCGATGCTGTCCTGGCTGCAGACCAATGGCGTTACCATGCAGGACGTGCCGTTCAAGGGAGGCGGGCATTCGCGTGCGGCGCTGATCGCCGGGGATATCGACGTGCTGTCGACCGGCACCCAGCAGCTCGCCGGCTTCGAGGACAAGGTCACGGCGCTCGGTATCTTCGCCGGCACCCGGGACGGCGCGTTCCCGGATATTCCGACGATGGCGGAACTGGGTACCGCGGGCATAGATGTCTATTCGCCGGTCATCGTCTTTGCGCCGAAGGGTACGCCGAAGGACGTCATTGCCCGCCTCGAGAAGGGCATCGCGGACGCCTTCGAGAACAAGGCGTTCCAGAAACTCGCCAGGGTGTCAGGCCTCACCATGCAGTACCGGGGGAGTGAAGAGACGCGGGCTCTCATGGAAGGCCTGCTGAAGGCCTGGGAGCCTTCGCTGGAGGCGGTGAAGGCGACGATGCAGTAAGGCGGAGATGCGTCATCAGTTCCCGTTGTCCGGAGACGGCGTCGCAGGTTTCTGCGTCGCCGTCATCGGGGCGATACTGATCGTCACCGCCCAGGATATCCGCGGGTTCGGCGACGATCCGGTTGGACCGAAATTCCTGCCGGTCGCCGGTGGCGCGTTGCTTGTCCTGTTCGGCCTCTGGCTCGCGGCGATCAGCTGGCCTGCGCGGGGGACGGATGCGGACCGGATTGTGTCGCCCGCGTTCCGAGGATTTCGCCGCGCGGTGCTGCCGCTCGGCCTGCTCGGCATTCTCTACGCACTCGCGTTGCCGCGCTTCGGCTACATCATTCCCACCCTGCTTGTTCTGCCCGGTGTGCTCTACATTTTCGGCACGCGGTCTCCGCTGGTGCTGGTGCGCGACGCGCTGGCGACGACGACTGCCTTCTACCTTTTCTTCTTCGTGCTGTTCGGGGTGTACGATCCGCCGGGCGAATGGCTCGATATCAGCGGGATTTTCCGGTGACCGGACAATCGGGGATCAAGGTCTGACATGGATATTCTCGCTGGCATCGCGACCCTGTTCGGTGACCCGATGGCGGTTGCCGCCGTCGTCTTAGGTGCCGTCATCGGTGTCATCGTGGGGGCTATTCCCGGGCTGACCACGGCCGCGGCGATTTCGCTCATGGTGCCGCTGACCTTCTACATTCCGCCGTTGCCGGCGCTGGCCTTCCTTTATGTCGTCGGCAAGTCCGGGCGGTTCGGCGGGTCGATCTCGGCAATCCTGTTCAACACCCCGGGCACGGCGGCGTCCGCGGCGACCATGATCGACGGCCATCCGCTGGTGCGCCAGGGCAAGGCCGGCAAGGCGATGAAGACGGCGGCGGTCTCCTCGGTAATCGGCGATTTCGGCGGCGACCTGATCCTGATTTTCGGTGTCGCCCTGATCGCGCGCTATACCGAAAGGCTCGGGCCGCCGGAATATTTCGCGGCCTATCTCATGGCCTTCGTGCTGATCGGCAGCATGATCGGCAGTTCCATACTCAAGGGCCTGATTTCCAGCGTCGCGGGCGTCGTTCTCGGCATTGTCGGGCTCGATCCGATCAGCGCCATGCCACGCCTGACCTTCGGATCCTACGAACTCGAGGGCGGGTTCTCGCTGGTGCCGATCATGATCGGCGTTTTCGTTCTCTCGGAAGTTTTCGTCCGGGCCGAGGAGCGTGAACAGGGCGCGCCGGAGGTGATCCCGGCAACCGGAAGTCCATCACGCGACGACCATCGTCTGACGCTTCCCGAGTTCCTGTCCTGCCTGCCGGTTATTTTGCGCTCAACCGGCATCGGGGCGGCGATCGGCCTCCTTCCCGGCATCGGTTCCGCCGTCGCCTGCTTCATTGCCTATGGCGAGGAAAAGCGACGGGCTCCGGACAGCCACAGCTGGGGCTCAGGCAACATCAAGGGCATCGCCGCGCCGGAATCCGCCAACAATGCGGTCTCGGGGCCGAGCATGATCCCGTTGCTCGCGCTCGGCATTCCCGGCAGCACCATCGCCGCCATCCTGGTCTCGGTCTTCCTGATCCACGGCATCACCGTCGGGCCGGCGATCTTCCACCAGGACCGGGACCTGATCTTCGGGCTGTTCGCCGCCGGCCTGTTCGGTATCGCGATCTACGGCCTGATCGGTTTCTTCGCCGGGCCGCTGGTCGGACGCTTCGTCGCCCTGCTGCCGGCCTCGCGAATCTATCCGCTGGTCTTCCTCACGGCCTTCATCGCCGCCTACTCGGCGCGCAATTCCATGCTCGACGTCCTCGCGATGGCCTGTTTCGGGCTGCTCGGTTACGCGATGAAGAAGTTCGATTTCAGCCCGGCGGCCCTGATCATCTCCTTCGTGCTGACCCGGGGCGCCGAGGAAAGCCTGCGCCAGGCCATGCTGATTTCCGACAACGGTCCGCTGATCTTTCTCGAACGGCCCTTCGCCATCGGCTGTTTCGCGGTGACCGTCATCCTGCTCTATCTCCGGCTGCGCCGGCGCGGCTGACGGCTGGGCTTGCAAGCGCGGCATCGTCGCCGGAAAATCTCCGGACGACATTTTCCCTGCAAGGTAATGACCGATGTCCGCCGCCTATGACTGGAACAAGCTGCTTCCGGATTTCCTCGGGCCGCTTCGCGAGACCCACGGCGCCCTGGTCGCCTCCGAGCTCGAGGCGGGCCTGCGCCATCTGATCACGCTCCGCGCCTCGCAGATCAACCGCTGCGCCTTCTGCGTCGACATGCACTACCGCGAGGCGCTGGCCGACGGCGACACCCCGGAACGCCTCGCCAAGCTGGTGGTGTTCGACCGGGTCGCGGATTTCACCCCGGCGGAGAAGGCAGCAATCGCCTGGACCGAGGCGCTGACCGAACTGCATCTCCGCCCCGATTTGCCGGGGCTGCGGGCAGAGCTGGAGGCGCATTTCACCGAGCGGGAAATCGGCCTGATCACCGCCCAGGTCGCCATGATCAATCTCTGGAACCGGCTGATGGTCGGGCGGGAATAGGGCGCGGTGGAGAAAATGGTGGGCCCGGCAGGACTCGAACCTGCAACCAGACCGTTATGAGCGGCGGGTTCTGACCCGTCGAGCGGCAGGCCCCCTTGGGGGCGCGCACTACATGTCGGCAGGGAACCTGTTCGCCCCTATGGACAGGTGGAATCAGCCGGCATTCTTGCGAAGTGTGGCAACTATGGCAGCCGTGAAATCCGCTGTTGAACAGGAGCCGCCAAGATCTCGTGTCCGTGTTTCGGCGTTTGAAAGCACGGCATCAACAGATCGGTGAATTGCAGCCGCTGCGTCGGCGTAGCTGTTGATGCATTTGTTGTTTCCGATCCATTCAACCAGCATCGTGGCTGACAGGATCAGGCCAGTCGGATTGGCAATGCCCTGTCCGGCTATGTCCGGCGCCGATCCGTGGCCCGCGTTGGCAATCGCCCGACTGTCGCCGGCGTTTATCGCGGCCGCCAGCCCGAGGCTACCAGACATGGCAACGGCTGCATTTGACAGGATGTCGCCAAACATGTTCGTAATCAGGATTACATCGAACTTTTCCGGATAGCTGTAGAGATCGGCGGAAATGGCATCGATATCCATTTCACGCCACGCGACCGTCGGGTAGTCGGCCGCCACACGCGCGACCTCCTTCATGAACAAGCCGTCGGAAACCTGTAGGACATGTCGTTTACCTACGGCCGTGACATGCCCACCCTTCCGGTGCGCGGTATCGAACGCCGCTTTCGCAATCCGGTATGACGCCTGCCTTGTGATCTTGCGAACCGACAAGGCCACATCCTCGGTCGGCATGAACTCACCGATGCCATGAAACATGTTGCGGTCCGAGTAGAATCCCTCCGTGTTCTCACGCACGATTGTGACATCCAGACCTTCACGCGCACGGGGTACACCGGGGCGTGTTCTGGCCGGTCGGATATTCGCATACAGATCAAGTCGTTTGCGAATTGTTCCCGGTACATTGAGCCAGCCGGGGTGACCTTCGGGATAGTCAGTCATGCCTGCCGGACCCAGGATCACGCCGTCAGCCGACATGGCGGCACTGATCGCATCTTCGGGCACCGTACTGCCGCAATCCGAAAAGGACGCAACGCCGATCGGACGTTCTTCGAAATTGAGTCCGAGGCCGAAGATGTCGTCAGCAGCCGTCAATACATCACGGGCGGCGGCCGAGATTTCCGGTCCGATATCATCTCCCGGAAGAACGAGAATATCCATTGTCTTTCCTTTTGAGTTAGCCCGTGGAAGTCAGGCCTGCCGCGGTAAAACCGCCGTCGACCGCAATGATGTGCCCGGTAATGTATGCAGCGTCTCTGGAGGCGAGGAACTTCACGGCAGCTGCGATTTCGGCTTCCGTGCCATACCGCTTTATCAATAGCGCATCGGTCCATGCCTTTCGCCGTGCTTCCGAATGACTGGCCCTGGCATGCGGTGTATCGACTGGCCCGGGTGCAACGCCGTTCACCGTGATCCCGCGGCTCGCCAGTTCGACCGCGAGAACACGCGTCAGGCTGTCGACACCACCCTTTGACGCG
>JAVKCR010000388.1:0-3772 GCA_040222645.1 Rhodospirillales bacterium | reverse complement strand
CAGTGGCGCATGAATCCAGAGAAACGGCACGAGCACGGCTGCCGCCTGACGGCGGATCTGTGAAAGTGCGTCCATTATGGTTTCCTCGTGCGGCGGATTGTTGTTGGTCAGCTACGATATCCGACCCGCCCTGCCGCAGATATCCGTGAATATACGTAAAGCCGCGCCCTGCCGGTTCACCGGCCGGATCGAGCAAAGATGTCTGGGAAGGGGAAAATGGTGCTGCGAGAGAGGATTGAACTCTCGGCCTCTCCCTTACCAAGGGAGTGCTCTACCACTGAGCTACCGCAGCCCTTTTCGAACCTGTCTGACCTGCCGGGAGGGGCTGTTCCCTGACCGCCAGGTTATCAGGCTGCATCCACCGGGGATGCCATCCGCATGTCAGCCGAACTGGCCCAGTGCGGAGGGCGCGGAACATGCCACAGCGTGCCATGCTCCGCAAGCCCGTTGCAGATGGTAATTTTTCCGGCCTGAACGACCGGCAGGCGCCGCCCGGATCAGGCGGCGAAGCCGGCGTTCGGAGGCGTTGCAGGCGAACCCGACGATGTCTCGCCGGTGCGGTCTTCCTCGACGTAGATCTTCTCGCGCTCGGGCAGGATGACGTCCTTCTCCGCGATCGCCTCCGGTTCGGTCTTCTCCGCCGCGAATCCCGAGAGATTGCGGTCGGTCTCCACCACCGGGTCCTCGACGATGTCGGTATCCTTGCCGCCGACCAGTTCCGCGGTCTGCTGATAGAGCCGAAGCCGGGCGTCGCCGCCGGTCTCGCGCTCGCGCAGCACGCGGGCCTGTTCGGATCGATCGATGCGGCCATCCTCATTGCGGTCGAGACGGGCGACGGCGTCCTTGGTGCCGACGATCTCGGCCGGGCTGAGGCGCGCCGCGTTCTCGACCGGGTTGTCATTCTTCTGGTCGCCCTGGACGTCTTCTCTGAGCCGCTTCTCGGCGGTCTCGCGCGCACCGGTCAGGTCGGCTTCGTTCTGGCCGCGTTTAAGGCCGTAGCCGAAGGCCCGTCGCGTTTCGTCGCGTGACGAATCGAAACCGCCCTGGTTGTCATTGTCGGTCGCAGCGGCGCTGTAGCGACCGCTCTCGATCACCTCTCGCCCTGCGGGGCTGAGGTCGACACGGGCTTCGTCGTTGCGGCTGAAACGGTCACCGGCAGCCTGCTGACGCTGCTGCGTGGCGGTGACATCGACATTATGCCGATCCGCATGGGATGATGTATTGTGACTTGAAAGCCGGGCGAATTCGGCTGGCGGCGTCGACCGGCTCGGAATGTCTTCCGACATGATGACCCTCCGTCTTCTACGATGGTCTATGAACAAGACAGGCGACCGTTCTGGCACCTATCCGACAGTAATATACACAATTGACTCGTTTTAGCCAGTATTTTCCTTGACAGTTCCACCCGCGCGGGATGCATCGGAACGATGAGCGACAACAAGAAGTCCGACCCGGATAAGAAGCTGACGTCTGGAGAGAGGGCGGCCGACGAGCGCCGGGCCCGCCAGGCCGCCGCTTTGCGCGACAATCTGCGCCGGCGCAAGCAGCAGGCGCGCGCGCAGGCCGGCGAGATCGCTTCCGGAACGGAAGAGCAGAAATGATCCACGATCCGGGGCTCGACTGGGATACCTACTTCATGAGCCTGGCCTACCTGGTGGGCATGAAGAGCAAGGATCCGCGCACCAAGGTCGGCGCCGTCGTCGTCGGTCCCGACAACGAGATCCGCTCGACCGGCTACAATTCCTTTCCGCGCGGCAAGAACGACCGGGTCGACGAGCGCCAGGTCGCGCCGGCCAAGCACCTCTATTTCGAACATGCCGAGCGCAACGCGATCTACAACGCCGCCCGCATGGGCCAATCGCTCAAGGGTTGCCGCATCTACCTGCCCTTCATGCCCTGCTCGGACTGCGCCCGCGGTATCGTCCAGTCGGGAATCGCCGAGGTGGTGCTGCATGAAGGCCATCCGGGCAACGACGAGACGGCCAAGGGGAAGGTCAATCACCAGGCGTCGATCGTGATCTTCGGCGAGTGCGGCATCAAGGTGCGCTACTGGGACGGTGCGGTCGCCAACATCCGCACGGTCTTCGACGGCGACGACGTGAATATCGGCTGAGCGCGCCTTTTTCTTGCCACAGGCGGCAGGAATTGTATCAACCCTTGAGACTCGTTCCGACCGAAGTTCCCTCCAGGAGAAGACATGGACCGTATCCGTATCCGCGGCGGCCGGCCGCTGCATGGCGAAATCCGCATCGGCGGCGCCAAGAACGCCGCCCTGCCGCTGATGACCGCCGGCCTGCTCAGCGCGCAACCGGTGACGCTGACCAATCTGCCGCTCCTGGCGGATATCCGCACGCTCGCCGATCTTCTTCGCCAGCACGGGGCGTCGGTGGAGATCAGCGGCGATCCGGGCCATGCGCAATGCCGGATCGAGGCCGCCCGCATCGACAACACCACGGCGCCCTACGACCTGGTGCGCAAGATGCGCGCCTCGGTGCTGGTGCTGGGTCCGCTGCTGGCCCGCTTCGGCGAGGCCCGGGTCTCGCTGCCCGGCGGCTGCGCCATCGGCACGCGGCCGGTCGACCTGCATCTGAGCGCGCTGGAGAAGCTCGGCGCGACCATCAGTCTCGAGGAAGGCTATATCCACGCGACCGCCGAACGGGGTCTGAAGGGCGCGAAGATCGTCTTCCCGATGGTCTCCGTCGGCGCCACCGAGAACCTGCTGATGGCTGCAAGCCTGGCCGATGGCGAGACGGTTCTGGCCAATGCCGCGCGTGAGCCGGAAGTGGGCGACCTCGCCGAGCTGCTGGTCGCCATGGGCGCGGAGATCGAGGGGATCGGCACCGATACGCTCCGCATTCGCGGCAAGGCGGAACTCGGCGGCTGCACCTATGCCATCGTGCCTGACCGCATAGAGACCGGCTCCTACGCCGTGGCGGCCGCGCTCACCGGCGGCGACATCCTGCTCCGGGGCAGCCGCATCGAGCTTATCCAGTCGGTCGCCGACATCCTCACCCAGGCGGGCGCGAAGGTGAGCGAGGAGAACGGCGATATCCGCGTCACCGCGCCGAACCGCCGCATGCAGGGTGTCGACGTCATGACCGAGCCCTTCCCCGGCTTCCCGACCGACATGCAGGCGCAGATCATGGCGCTCGCGACCCTGGCCGAAGGTGCGTCGATGATCACCGAGACGATCTTCGAGAACCGCTTCATGCATGTGCCCGAGCTCTGCCGGATGGGCGCCAACATCAACGTGCATGGCCATTCCGCGATCGTCCGCGGCGTCGACAGGCTGCAGGGCGCCCAGGTGATGGCGACGGACCTCCGCGCCTCGGTCTCGCTGGTGCTGGCGGCGCTTGCCGCCGAGGGCGAGACGGTCATCAACCGGGTCTACCATCTCGACCGCGGCTACGAACGGGTCGAGGAAAAGCTCGCCGCCTGCGGCGCCGACATCGAGCGCATGGCGGCGTAAGAACTGACGGAAAGTATCGTAATCCCGGGTCTCACCTCTGGTGGCCGAGGGGATCAATATACTTTTGCACTTCTTCGCCCTCTTCTATCGACGTCATCCTGACGAAAGTCAGGACCCATGCCTGTGCATCGGCACATGAATGAGGACGGTGGTGGGGAATCGGGAGAACTGTCTGTAAAGCCGTGCATCCGCGCAGGCGCTCAGGCATGGGTCCTGAAGCAAGTTCAGGATTGTTTGTCAGAAGCAGTGTTAGTTTAGGGATGGCCTCCCGGGGATATCCCCGGGAGGCCAGCGGCAGGCGAC
>JAVKCR010000387.1:0-14012 GCA_040222645.1 Rhodospirillales bacterium | reverse complement strand
TCAAGCTGACCGCGGCGCTTGCCAAGCTGGCGGAGGAAGATCCCTCGCTCTCGATCGAGATGAACGCCGATACCGGCGACCTGGTGATCTGGGGCCAGGGCGAGATGCATCTGCGTGTCGCCATCGAACGGCTCGCCAACCGTTTCAACCTGCCGGTCCGCGCCGAGCGGGCGAAGGTGCCCTACCGCGAAACCATCCGCACCGGCATCAGCCAGCATGCGCGCCACAAGAAGCAATCCGGCGGGCACGGCCAGTTCGGCGACGTGCATATCGATATCCGCCCGCTGCCGCGCGGCGAGGGCTTCCGGTTCGGCGACACCATCACCGGCGGCGTGGTCCCCAAGCAATACATTCCCTCGGTCGAATCCGGTGTGCGCGACTATCTCTCGCGGGGGCCGCTCGGTTTCCCGGTGGTCGATATCGAGGTGGTGCTGACGGACGGGCAGTACCATTCCGTGGATTCCTCCGACGCCGCCTTCAAGGCCGCCGCGCAACAGGCGATGCGCGAGGGCATGCCGAACTGCAAGCCGGTGCTGCTGGAGCCGGTCATGCGGGTGGAGATTTCGGTACCCAACGCCTTTACCGCCAAGGTTCAGCGCCTGATTTCCGGCCGCCGCGGCCAGATTCTCGGCTTCGACGCGCGGGCCGGCTGGGACGGCTGGGACACGGTGCAGGCGCAGATTCCGCAGGCCGAGATGCATGACATGGTGATCGAACTGCGCTCGCTGTCACACGGGGTCGGTTCCTTCGAATGGCATTTCGACCATCTCGCCGAACTGAGCGGCCGGCAGGCCGACGAGGTGGTGGCCTCGGCCGCCGCCTGACCCGGCCATGCCTCCGGGTCTCGACCGGACCGGTCCCGTCTGTCAAAACGGACGGGACACCGGCGGGACATGGAGGATGCAATGACGGTCGAGACGATTTCGGAAAACCTCTGCTTCGGGGGGGTGCAGGGGGTCTACCGCCATTCGTCGGCTTTGCTCGGCTGCGACATGACCTTCTCGGTCTACCTGCCGCCCGCCGCCGCGACGGGGTCCGTGCCGGTGCTCTGGTGGCTGTCGGGGCTGACCTGCACGCAGGAGAACTTCACCACCAAGGCCGGCGCCCAGCGCTACGCCGCGGAATGCGGCATCGCGGTGATCTGCCCGGATACCAGTCCGCGCGGCTCGGACCATCCGGGCGAGCACGAATCCTACGATTTCGGATCCGGCGCCGGGTTCTATCTCGACGCGACGGCGGCGCCCTGGTCGGCGAATTACCGGATGTATTCCTATGTCACCGCGGAACTGCCAGAGGCGGTGTACGCCCGTTTCCCGATGGATCGCAGCCGGCAATCGATCTCCGGTCATTCCATGGGCGGTCACGGTGCGCTCACCATCGGCATGAGGAACCCGGAAACCTACCGCTCGGTCTCCGCCTTCTCGCCGATCGTCGCCCCGATGCAGGTCCCGTGGGGGCGGAAAGCCTTCGCCGGTTATCTTGGAACGGACGAGACGGCGTGGCGGCGATACGATGCCTGCGCACTTATTGCCGATGACGGCTATGACCGCCCGCTGCTGGTCGAACAGGGTCTCGCCGACAATTTCCTTACCGAGCAGCTCAGACCGGAACTGCTCGAGGCGGCCTGCAAGTCGGCGGGGGTGCCGCTCACGATCAACCGGCGCGCGGGCTACGACCACAGCTACTATTTCATCGCGAGTTTCATCGGCGAGCATATCGTCTGGCATGCCGAACGCCTGAAGAGCTGAACCGCATGAATGAATACGGCCGGATCCGGCGCCTCGCGCTCCGCCATGCCCGCACCGCTTTCGCGGACCAGGCGCGGCTGGATGCGAGCTGCCCTGACCTCAACTACCATTCGGTGCCGGATTTCCACCGGGCGGTCGCCGATTACGACCGGTTCGCGAAGGTCTTCGCCGAGGCCGACATCCTGTGGTTGGGCGCGGCGGACGGACTGACGCCGGATGCAGTCTATGTTCGCGATGCCGCGGTGATGAGCCCGCGCGGAGCCATTCTCTGCAACATGGGCAAGCCCGCGCGATCGAGCGAACCCCTGATTCACCGCAGCGCTTTCGAGGCGGCCGGCATTCCGGTCGCGGGCGAGATCGGCGGCGATGGCCGGCTCGAAGGCGGCGACGTGGTCTGGTTCGATGACCGAACGCTGGCGGTCGCGGAGGGCTATCGTACGAATCCCGAGGGTATCCGTCAGCTGCAGGCGCTGGTCGGGCCGGATGTGCATGTCGAGGTGGTACCGCTGCCGCATTACCGGGGACCGTCGGACGTCTTCCACCTGATGTCGGTGATCAGTCCGCTCGATCGCGACCTGGCGCTGGTGCATTCGCCGCTGATGCCGGTGAGGTTCCGCGACTGGCTGCTCGACCGCGGCATCGGCCTTGTCGAATGCGCGCCGGCGGAATTCGAGGTTCTGGGCTGCAACGTGCTGGCGCTCGGGCCCCGCGATTGCCTGGCGGCGGAAGGTTGCCCGGAAACCGCCGCCCGTCTGAGAGCGGCGGGCTGCCGGCTGCGCTTCTACCCGTCGGACGAGATCTCGGCCAAGGGCGAGGGTGGACCGACATGCCTCACCCGCCCGCTTCAGCGGGATTCCTGACCTTCAGCAGGCGTGGGCGTAGGCTTCCGCACCGCCGGTCACGGTCGACGGCAATTGCGGCACGTCGCGGCGCGGCAGGGTTTCCATGACCTCGCCGAACCGGCGCTTGCGGGTCTCGTCGAGGTCGAAGCGCAGCCGGGTGACGCCTTTCCCGACATGGACGACGACGGCGCAGATGCGGTCGATGTCGCGCAGGGTCAGGGTCGCACGGTCGCCGCGGCGCACCGGCAGTGCCGGCTTCAGGCAGACACCGCCGAGCGACAGGTCGACGATCTGGCAATCGATGCTGATGCCGTCCTCCGAAACATAGAACGCTCGCTCTGAGGCCGGGCAGCGTTCGTGCCGCCGGTTCTCGCCGCGTTCGATCTTGTCGGCCATCAGGGTGATGAGGGTACGGATCAACGGGTCGGCACGGGAGATGCGATCGGCGGCCTGGCCCCGCGACACCGTGACCGCCACGACCGGTGTGACCGCGCGTGCCGTGGTGGTGCGGGTGCGGTTGTCGGCCATGATGGCGGCGATATCGATCAGCTCACCGCGCTCGCAGGTCTCGATGACCTCCGTCACGCTCTTGTCCGTGCGCAGGATCTCGACGATCCCCGACTGGATGATCAGTGCATGGTTGGCCTGTGCGCCCTGGCGAAACAGGTCAGTTCCTGCGGGAAAGACCCGCCGGTTGAGTACTTCGTTCATTGCCGCTTTTCCCCAAGCTTTTGGCGGGGGTGTGATAGACCGCAACCGGTTTCCGGGCTGTGACGACCGGCACAGGCCGGGATATTTTCTGGACTCCTTCCGGCTCAGCCTGTTCTTGCCCAGGAGGCCTCGGCATCCAGCATCCGTTCGGCTGGCTTGCCCGGCCCGTCGGACTTCAGGTCGTTGATATAGGCACTCAGTTCCTGCTTGCGGCTGTCACCGAGCTCGAAGCAGATGCGGGTCGCCCCGCCGCCGATGCCGACGACCTTCGCCGACAGCGGATCGAGCCTTCGCAGCTCGATGGTCACGGCGTCGCCGACCTGCACCGGCAGTTCGGGCACGAGGCGGGCGCCGCCGACGGATATGTCGACCACCGTCGAATCCACCATCGACCCGTTCGCCAGGGTGAAGATGGCGCGTTCGGACAGGGTATGACGCTTCGAGCGGCGCTGGTCGCCGCCGCGCGCCTGTTCGGCGAGAATCTTGATGAGGGTGCGGATCAGCGGATCCGCCTTGGCAATGCGTCCCGAGACCATGCGGCGGCTGATGGCCACCGCCAGCACCGGAGTGAGGGCACGCGCGGAATTGAGCCGTGGCTGGCCGTCCTCGGCGATCGCGTTGACGCCGATCAGCGAGCCTTTCTCGCAGATCTCGATGACTTCTTCGCGGCCGTTGACCTCCTTGATGATCTCGACGACGCCGGACTGGATGATGAAGGCTTCGCTGCCTTCCGCGCCCTGCCGGAAAATCATGGTTCCGGCACCGAAAGTACGCCGGTCCTGAACTGTGGCCATGCCTGCCATACCCCTTTTCTGGTATAGTTGCCTAACATGTCGAGTCCGTAGCGAATGTGACGCAAAGCACACCGAACACAAAAAATCAGGGCGCCCGCCAGAGCAGGATATAGCCGTCGGTCTGATCCGTTGAGAGCGACTTGTCCGGCGCCGGCCGCAGCGCATCGACGGTGACCAGCTTGCCGCCGCGCGCCGTCACCCCGGCGATGGCGAGGCCGAAGGCGACGGCGATCGAATCGATGCGGGTGTGATTGCCGATGCCGCCGGCGGAGAAGCTGGTCCAGCGGATCCGGCGTTTGAAATCCGGCGAGACGATCAGCAGCGCCGGGTCGCCGCCATAATCACCGATCTTCTGGCCGGCGATGGTCTGCTTCTCGCGATCGGGAATGCCGCGCCCGGACAGGCCGCCCACATAGACATTGCCCAACTCGTCCGCGGCGATGGCGCGCGGCAGGAAGGTATTGGCGAGGTTGCGCTGCTCCGGCCCGAGGCGGGGAAAGGCATATTGCGCCCGCTTCAGCCGGCCGGTCTTGCGGTCGAGCCGGGCATAGAAGGCCAGCACCGCCCGGCGGCGGCTGGTGGGCGTGTTGTAGCGGTCGGTCAGGGTCAGCATGCCGGTGCGGGCGGGCGTCTGCGGATCACGGATGAACTGGCTGTCGCCGCCGGCGGCCTCGCCCAGGAAATAGAGCTCGCCGTCGCCGCCGATGGTGAGGCGGACACCGTGGGTATCGGCCACCTCGCCGCCAAGTTCCGCGCCGCCATAGCCCCAGGCGCGCCAGACCGGGTTGAGGTCGAAATCGTAGGCCTCGACGAAGGCGCTCTGCACCCGGATGTCGTTGCGGTCGCGCACCTCGTCATGGCCGGTGACGAAGACCAGCCGGTTCTCCGAATCGATCTCGATATCGGTCAGGAAAGGGTGATCGACATCGCCGCTGGCGATGCGTCTTCCGTCCGGGTCATAGATGCCGATTCGCCGTCCGTCGAGCAGGGCGACCCAGTCGTCCGGGGCGATGGCGACGCGGTTGGCGTTGATCGGCAGGCTGTCGCGCCAGGCGAAGCGCTGCCCGTCTGCCGCCAGCAGCGCCACGCCAAGGCTGCCGGCGAGCGCGATGCGCCCGGAGCCGGACGACACAGCCATGTCGGAGAGCCGCTTGCCGACGCGGGTATGGAACAGGAAGGGTTTGCCGTCCGGCGGCAGCTGGAAGACCGAGGCCGGTCCGTCGATCAGCGTCGTCAGGGTGCCGCCGTAGGAAATCTCGTCGAGCCGCCCGCCGACGATCAGGTTGGCCGCCGGCGTGATGCCGACCGCCACCACATCGTCGGCGCCGGGTCCCGCGAGGTAGGTGGCGAAATGCGCGGGCAGGTCGTTCGAGACGCTGTCGGTATCGGCGTCCGGTTGCGGCGCCGCATCGGGCGTCCCGTTCGGCGGTGCTTCCTCTTCCGATGCACCGGGTGATGCTTCCGATGCCTCTGGCATTGCCGATGTCGGGTTGGGACCTGGAGTCCGGCCCGGTCCGGGTATGGCCGGTATGCTGATTCCCGGTACCAGCGGCAAATCGGGCAGGTCGGGATTGTCCTGCGCAAGGCCGGCATACGCGAAAATCAGCAATGGCAGTGCGAGCAGAATGGCGCAACGGCCGGGCATCAGGTCCGCTCCCTGATCCTTTCCAGGGTCACGAAGGCGTAGGCCGGCCGGCCGTCCTCGCGGATCGGTTCGGTCCGGGCGATCTCGCGCCATTGCCGCTCTGCAAGGTCGGGGAAGAAGGCATCCGCTTCCGGCGCGGCGTCGACCTCGGTGACGTAGATCCGGTCGGCGCGGTCGAGCAGCCGGGCATAGATCTCGGCGCCGCCGATCACCATCACCTCGTCCGCGCCGGCGGCCAGCGCGGCGGCGGTCGCCAGCCCGAGCGCGAGGCCGGCATCATTGACCACCTCGGCGCCGTCGGCCCGGTAGGCGCGGTCGCGGGTCACCACGATGTTGGTGCGCCCCGGCAGGGCGCCGTTCGGCAGGCTTTCCCAGGTCTTGCGGCCCATCACCACCGGCTTGCCCATGGTGGTCTGCTTGAAGAACCGCAAATCGCCCGGCAGCCGCCAGGGCAGCGCGCCGTCGCGGCCGATCGCGCGGTTGCTCCCCATCGCGACGATCATCGCGACCCGCGGGCCCGTCATACCGCGACCGGCGCCGGGATATGCGGGTGGAAGCGGTAGCCCTCGAGGGTGAAATCCTCGTACCGGAAGCCGAAGATGTCCGTCACGTCGGGATTGAGCTTCATCACCGGCAGCGGCAGCGGCGCGCGGGCGAGCTGCGCATCCGCCTGCTCGACATGGTTGGAATAGAGATGCGCATCGCCGAGGGTATGGACGAAATCGCCCGGCTCCAGGCCCGTCGCCTGCGCCATCATCAGGGTCAGCAACGCATAGGAGGCGATGTTGAAGGGCACGCCGAGGAAGATGTCCGCCGAGCGCTGGTAGAGCTGGCAGGAGAGCTTTCCGTCGGCGACGTAGAACTGGAACAGGCAGTGGCAGGGCGGCAGCGCCATCCTCCCGATCTCCGGCACGTTCCAGGCCGACACGATGAGGCGGCGTGAATCCGGGTTGCTGCGGATCTGGGCGAGCACCTGGCCGATCTGGTCCACCGTGCCCCCGTCGGCGCCGCGCCACGAGCGCCATTGCGCGCCGTAGACCGGGCCGAGGTCGCCGTTCTCGTCGGCCCATTCATCCCAGATCGAGACGCCGTTTTCCTTCAGGTAGGCGATGTTGGTGTCGCCTTTCAGGAACCAGAGCAGTTCGTGGATGATGGAACGCAGATGCAGCCGCTTGGTGGTGACCATCGGGAAGCCGGCGCCCAGGTCGAAGCGCATCTGGTGGCCGAAGACGCTGTACGTGCCGGTGCCCGTGCGGTCCTCTTTCCAGGCGCCGTTGTCGCGCACGTGGCGCAGTAGATCGAGATATTGCTGCATTGCTTCCGGTGGTCTCCGAGTCGGCCCCGAACAATAGCGGATCGAAGGCCCGAGGGGAATAAGGCGCACCCCTTCCAAAACCCGCCTTTACGGTCTATATATTGAGTGCCGGTTCGCCGGCTATGGCGATAAACGGGCTGTGGAATAAGCGTAACGGACCCGGGGGCAGTGCCCGGCGCCTCCACCAATTTCTTGGATTGAGGGGGCGAAACAGGATCGACGTGCGTAGTAAAGACATCTTTTTCGCTCGGCATGGTACCACCGACATCGGGCCATTCCTACAAGTGCCAACGACAACGTTGAACTTGCCGCTGCCGCCTAATTAGGCCGTAAGCGCGGCCCGGGGGGCGCCGGGCAACAGAAGCCCCCCACTGAATTTCCGCCGGTTAAAGGGGGCCGGCGCATGGCAGCGGGAGCAGGTCAAAAGACATGGAAGACAACGGATTGCGTTACGACGAGATGGTCGAGAACGCGCTGCGCGGTGTGGTCGCGCAGGCATTGAACCATGTCCTGAAGCATGGCCTGCAGGGCGACCATCATTTCTACATCACCTTCAACACGGATTTCCCGGGCGTGGCCATTCCGGTCCGTCTCAAGGAACGCTACCCGGAAGAGATTACCATCGTGCTGCAGCACCAGTTCTGGGATCTCTTCGTCGGCGAGGAGCATTTCGAGGTGACGCTGAGCTTCGACAAGAAGGGCGAACGCCTGATCGTGCCATTTGCCGCGGTCAGCGCCTTTGCAGATCCGTCGGTGAAGTTCGGCCTGCAGTTCCAGGTCGAGGAGATCGAGGCGACGGACGGCGATGCGCTGCGACTCGCGGTCGAGGACGCCGTTGCCGACGCCTCGATGGAAGACGAGGCGGAAAACGACAGCTCGCCCAATCCGGAGGGCGGCGCCGAGGTGATCACGCTCGATTCCTTCCGCAAGAACCAGGGCTGAGCGGCTTCCCCCCCGTTCCGGTCAGGCTGCCCGGCGGATTGCCGCTGTGGCGACGCCGGCCCCAATCAGTACAGAACCGCCGATCCGGTTGATCAGCCTGAGCGTCCCCGGCCGCCGGATCCGGTCCCGCGCGCCCGAGGCGAGAATCGCGTAGAGCCCGACATTCACCATCGCCAGGATAACGAAAGTGGCTTCCATGATCGCGAGTTGGGGCAGCAAGGGTGCTGCCGGATCGAGGAACTGCGGCGCGAAGGCGATGAAGAAGGCGATTCCCTTCGGGTTCAGCGCGGTCACCACGAAGGCATGCAGCAGCATGGCGCGGCCGGACTTGCCCGCCGCGTCTTCCGCCCCCGGCAATACCGGCGGGGCGCGCCAGAGCCGGATGCCGAGCCAGACCAGGTAGGCGGCGCCGAACCATTTCAGCAGGGTGAACAGTTCCGACGAGGTGGCGAGCAAGGCGCCGAGACCGGCGAAGGACAGCGTCATGGCGACGAAATCGCCCAGACCGACGCCGATCACGGTCGAGAGCGCGGCCCGCCGTCCCTCGGCGATGGCGTAGGACACCACCAGCATGATGGTCGGACCGGGTATCACCAGCACCACCACGGTCGCTGCCGTGAAGGCGAGCCACAGCTCGATGGACATGGAGGTTGCCTCAGAGCCCGTCGAACAGGGCGGTGGACAGGTAGCGTTCGGCGAAGGACGGCACGATGACCACGATGGTCTTGCCTGCCATGCCGTCACGAGCGGCAATTTCGAGCCCGGCGGAAATCGCGGCGCCCGAGGAGATGCCGCAGGGGATGCCCTCCAGCTTCGCCGCGCTGCGGGCGGTGGCGAAGGCGGTCTCGTTGGCGATGACGAGAACCTCGTCGATCAGGCCGCGATCGAGGATGTCCGGCACGAAGCCGGCGCCGATGCCCTGGATCTTGTGCGGGCCCGGCGGGCCGCCGGAAAGCACCGGGCTGTCTTCCGGCTCGACGGCGACCATCTTCAGGTCCGCCTTGCGCGGCTTGAGCGTGCGGCCGATGCCGGTGATGGTGCCGCCGGTGCCGACGCCGGAGACGATCACGTCGACCTTGCCGGCGGTGTCCGCCCAGATCTCTTCCGCCGAGGTGACGTCGTGGATCGCCGGGTTGGCCGGGTTCTGGAACTGCTGCGGGATGACCGCGTCGCCGTACTTCTCGACCAGCTCCTCGGCCCGCGCGATGGCGCCCTTCATGCCCTTCTCGGCCGGGGTCAGCTCGAGCTCGGCACCGAGCAGCGCCAGCATCTTGCGCCGTTCAACCGACATCGATTCCGGCATGGTGAGGATCAGACGGTAGCCGCGCGCGGCGCAGACGAAGGCCAGCGCGATGCCGGTATTGCCGGACGTCGGCTCGACGATCACCGTGTTCGGGCCGATCTTGCCGGCGTCTTCGAGCGCCTTGATCATGGCGAAGCCGATGCGGTCCTTCACCGAGGCGAGCGGGTTGAAGAACTCGAGCTTCAGCAGCACGTCGGCCTTGGCGCCGGCCTCCTCGGCCATGCGGCCGAGCTTCACCAGCGGCGTCGCACCGATGGTGTCGAGGATCGAATCGTAGACCTTGCCTCTGAATTCGCCTGACATGGTCACTCCCTCCTATTGTTCAGATCGTGTAGTCGAGGCGTTCGCGTGCCTCGGAATGGATGCCCGCCTTGTGGGCATTGATACACATGTCCTCGATCGAGATCGCGTCAAGTTCCGCCATCAGCGCCTGCTGCTGGCGCGCCCAGAGCGGGCGCACAACCTTGGTCGCGACTTCGGAGGCCGTCGGCGCCTCGATGGGGTCTTCGGCGGTCTCGATCTCGGCGACCGAGCGGACGATGTCGCCGAGCGTGATGCGGCGGCGTTCGCGGGCGAGGCGGTAGCCGCCGCGCGGCCCGCGCATGCCGATGAGGATCTGGTCGCGCACCAGCTGCTGCAGGGTCTGTTCGAGGTAGCGGCTCGGAATGCCCTGGCGCCGGGTGATCTCCTTCGACTGCACCGGCTGGCCGCCGGAATGGTAGGCGATGTCGACCACCGACTCGATGGCGTAGAGCATCTTGCGGGAAAGCTTCAGCATCGCCTCATCCCGTGCCGGTCGAGCCGAAGCCGCCGGCGCCGCGCGCCGTCTCGTCGAGGCTTGAGGCTTCCTGCCAGACCGCCTGGGTGACCGGCGCGATGACCATCTGCGCGATGCGCATGCCGCGGGTGACGGTGAAGTCCGCATCGCCGTGATTGATCAGGATGACGCCCACCTCGCCGCGGTAATCCGCGTCGATGGTGCCGGGACTGTTCAGCACGGTGACGCCGTTCCTGGCGGCAAGGCCGGAGCGCGGACGGACCTGCGCCTCGAAGCCGGCCGGCAGCGCGATGGCCAGCCCGCTCGGCACGATGGCGCGCTTGCCGGGCGCCAGCACCAGCTCGCCCTCGATGGCGGCCAGCAGATCCATGCCGGCGGATTGCGCAGTCGCATAGGCCGGCAGGTCGAGCCCGGCGCCATGCGGCAGGCGCTGGACGCGGACGGATACGGATGCAGTCATTCTTCCCCCTCGAAATGGGCCGCGACCCGGCCGGCAAGCCGGTCCGCGACCTCCGTCTTGGCGAGCGCCGGCCAACTTTCGACCTCGCCCGCCCCGATCAGATGCACGGAATTGGAATCGCCGCCGAAAGTGCCCGTCGCGGGCGCCACGTCGTTGGCGAGGATCCAGTCGCAGCCCTTGCGGGCGCGCTTGGCGATGGCGTTCTCCACCACGTTCTCGGTCTCCGCCGCGAAGCCGATGACCAGCGCCGGGCGGCCGGGCCCGGCGGCGGAAAGCTCGGCCAGGATATCCGGGTTCGCGGCAAGCTCGATGCCGGGGGTGCCGCCGTCCGGCTCCTTCTTCACCTTCTGGTCGCGGCGGTTGGCGACTTTCCAGTCGGCGACGGCGGCGGCGCAGACCGCGATGTCGGCCGGCAGCGCCGCGCGGCAGGCCCCCAGCATCTCGTCGGCTGTCTCGACATGGCGGACGGTGACCCCGCGCGGGTCGGCGAGCCGGGTCGGGCCGGAGACCAGCACGACCTCCGCGCCGAGCTTCGCCAGCGCCGCGGCGATGGCGTGGCCCTGCTTGCCGGACGAGCGGTTGGCGATGTAGCGGACCGGGTCGATGGGCTCATGCGTCGGGCCGCTGGTGACGATGGCGCGCTTTCCCCTGAGCGGCAGGTTACCGCCGAAATGCCGGTCGATGGCGTCGGCGATGGCCAGCGGCTCGACCATGCGGCCGGGGCCGAACTCGCCGCAGGCCATGTCGCCCTCGTCGGGGTCGAGGATGGTGACGCCGCGGGAAACAAGCGTCGCGACATTCGCCTGCGTCGCCGCGTGGGTCCACATCCGGACATTCATGGCCGGCGCCGCCATCACCGGCTTGTCGGTGGCGAGCAGCACGGTGGTGGCGAGATCGCCCGCCAGCCCGTGGGTCATCTTGGCGAGGATGTCGGCGCTGGCGGGGGCGACGACCAGCAGGTCGGCGTCGCGCGACAGCTGGATATGGCCCATCTCCGCCTCGTCGGTCAGCGAGAAGATGTCCTGGTAGACCTTGTCCTCGGAGAGCGCCGACAGCGTCAGCGGGGTGACGAACTGCGCCCCGCCCGCGGTCAGCACGCAGCGCACGTCATGGCCGCGCCGCTTCAGCTCGCGGATCAGCTCGGGAATCTTGAAGGCGGCGATGCCGCCGGAGACGATGAGAAGAATGCGTTTGCCGCTCATGGCCGGCATTTTTACCACTGACCATGCGTAAAACAATAGGAATTACGCAACGAGTTTGTGGATAGTGTGGGTTTACCCCCGGGGCGCCGCTTTCCGTGCCTCGCGGATGGAGACGATGCCGATGCCGGCGATGGTGAGGATGCCGCCGATGGCAAGTTTCCAGGTCATCACGTCGCCGAGGAACAGGATGCCGCCGGCGACGCCGACGATCGGCACCAGCAGCAGCCAGGGCGTGATCAGCGAGACGGGGTAGCGCTGCAGCAGGTAATAGACCCCGCCATGGCCGAAGATGGTCACCAGCACGGCGGAATAGGCGAGCATCGCCCAGTCGAACCAGCCGGCATTGACCAGCGAGGCGATCTGGCCGGTCTCGAAGATCCATGAGAGGCCGAGCAGCGGCAGCGCCGAGACCGCCGAGATCCAGGCGTTGATGGTGAAGACGTTGACGTCCTTCAGCGATTTCACGATCAGGGCGGCGATCGAGAACATCCAGGCGGCGAGGATCACCATCGCCACCGAATCGAGGGAATGCAGCACCGCGGGATCGAAGCCGATCACCAGCACGCCCATGAAGGCGGTGCCGATGCCGGCGATGCGCCAGGGCCCGACCTTCTCGCCAAAGAAGATGATCGCGAGGATCACCGAGAACGGCACCGACAGCTTCGAGAGGATGGCGATGGAACCGACATTCTCGGCCCGCGCGATGGCATAGTAGATGAAGGTGTAATGCAGCACGCCCATCACCAGGCAGAAGGTCATCAGCCGCTGCATGCGGCCGGGCACGATCTTCAGCCAGGGCAGCAGGCAGAGCGTCAGGATGGCGAAGCGCAGCCCGGTGAAGAACAGCGGCGAGAAATGGTTTATCCCGAGTTTTCCCGCCACGTACATCATGCCCCAGATGATGTTGATGACGAGGATCAGGACGATATGGGGAAGCGTCATGGGCGGGCCGGCAGCGGCGGCACTTTCGCCCGGCGCGCGCTCCGGAGGGTGACGATGGCGACGCCGGCGAGGATCATGCCGCCGCCGGCGAGGATGCGCAGCGTCAGGATGTCGCCGAGGATGGCGACCGACAGCCCGACCGCGATGAACGGCATCAGCAGCAGCCAGGGCGTCACCTGCCCGACGCCGTAATGGCGGAACAGGATGTAGAGCGAGCCGTGCCCGAACAGCGTCACCATGAAGGCGTTGTAGGCGACCGCGCTCCAGTCGCCGACGTCTGCCGCGCCGAGCGAGGCGATCTGCCCGTCCTCCAGCAGGAAACTGAGCCCGGTCAGCGGCAGCACGGCGACGGCGGCGACCCAGGCGTTGAGGGTGAAGGGGCTGATATCGGCGAGGTCGCGCGCCATCACGTTGGCGGCGGCGACGAAGAAGGAGGAGATCAGCACGATGATCATCGAATCGGTATAGCGCAGCACTTCCGGATCGAATCCCATCACCATGACGCCGAGGAAGGCGAGCACGATGCCGGCCCAGCGCTTCCAGCCGACCTGTTCCTTCAGGAAGATCACCGCGAGGATCACCCCGAACGGCACATGCACCTGGTTGAGGATCGCCAGCGTCGACATGTTGCCGGTCAGCCCGATGGCGATCAGCATGGTCGAGTAATGCACCACCCCCAGCGTGAAGGCGAAGGTCAGCAGCCGGCGCATGCGGCCCGGCACGATCTTCAGGAAGGGAAACAGGACCGAGATCAGCAGGGCGAAACGCAATGCCGAGAAGAAGACCGGGGGAAAGGTCTCCAGCCCGAGCTTGGTGACCACGAAGTTTCCTCCCCAGACCAGGCAGATGGCGAGCACGAGGAGGATGTGGAACGGACGCAAGGGCGGGCTGCCGGCTGATGGGCGCAAGCCTCAACAGTAGCATCCCTGCGGCGGGGAACAATTGCGCCATACGCATGGCCGTCATGTGCGGCGGAAACCGCCGCTTTCCGCATGCCGGAAGCGGTTTCCTTGCGATGCGCGGCAATTCCGGTAGAGCATGGTCGCAATCAAGAACACCGGAAGCGCCCTGCTCATGGATCTCGCCGATATCCTGCTGCTCGCGGTCGCCGGCTTCGCGGCGGGCTCGATCAATTCCGTCGCCGGCGGCGGCACCTTCTTCTCCTTCTCCGCCCTGCTGGCGGTGGGGGTCGGGCCGATCGCGGCCAATGCGACCAGCGCCATCGCGGTGGTGCCGGGCAGCATCGCCGCCATGCTGGCCGACTGGCGGCTGATCCGCGAGACGAAGGAGAATCTCTGGCGGCTGTCGCTGATCAGCCTGGTCGGCGGCG
>JAVKCR010000386.1:0-9308 GCA_040222645.1 Rhodospirillales bacterium | reverse complement strand
CGAGGAACTCGAACATCGGGTGACGACCCGGACCGCCGCGCTGCAGCGAAGCAATCTCGAGCTTTCCAAGACGCTGAACTCCCTGGAGGCGGCAAGGGACGATCTCGTGCAGGCGGAGAAACTCGCCGCGCTCGGGCGCCTGGTTTCCGGCGTCGCCCATGAACTCGCGACACCGCTCGGCAACGGCCGCATGGCGGTTTCGACGCTGCGCGAGCGCTTCCTGCGCTTCAAGCAGGAGCTGGTCGGCGGGCTTCGCCGTTCCGAGCTCGAATCGTTCATCATGGCGACCGACACCAGCACGGAAATCGCCGAAGCCAATCTCAGGCGGGCAAGCAACCTCATCGGGACGTTCAAGCAGGTCGCCGCCGACCGCACCGTCTCGCGGCGGCGCGAGTTCGATCTGCACGACGCGGTGGCCGAAGTGCTTCTGACAACGACCCCGTCGATCAAGCGCAAGGAAATCGAGGTCAGAAGCGACGTCCCGGAAAACCTGCGGATGGACAGTTTCCCGGGCGAACTCGGCCAGGTGCTCACCAACCTCATCGAGAACGCCGCGTTGCACGCCTTCAAGGACGGCTCCGTCCATATCGTCGAGATCAGGGCTGTGGCTGTCGACGAGACCTGGATTCGCATCACCGTCTCCGACAATGGCGCCGGCATGCCGGAGGCGACGGCCAGGAAGGCCTTCGACCCGTTCTACACCACGCTGGCCGGGCGCGGCGGCACCGGCCTCGGTCTCTTCATCACCCTGAATGCCGTCACCAACGTGCTCGGCGGCTCGATCACGCTGGAAAGCAAGCCGGGCCAGGGAACGCGCTTCGAGATCGTCATTCCGCGCATCGCGCCCCGCGATGCGGAACAGAAAAAATGAACCGCCACGCAATGTCGCGGATGCAATGCCGTCATTGACAGCCAAAGCGGTCAGGGACAATACCAGCCTGTTCGCTTCCCTCCCTTGCCAGACGGACTGCCGATCCATGACCTCCAACGACGCCGCCCTCGCCGCCGCCCGTGACCGTTTCGAGCGCCTGAAGCGCGCCAATGCCATGATCGACATGACCCGAGGCAAGCCGGCGCCGGAGCAGCTCGACCTCTCCGACGCCATGCTGAACATCCTCACCCCGGAGGAATGCGCCGACGTGGGCGGCCAGGATTACCGCAATTACGGCATCGGCCACGGCATTCCGGAAGCGAAGAAGCTGTTCGCCGACTTCATGGGGGTAAAGCCGTCGGAAATCATCGTCGGCGGCAATTCGAGCCTCAACCTGATGTACGACACCCTCGCCGGCGCCATGCTGTTCGGCCTGCCGGGCAGCGCGAAACCCTGGGGCAAGGAAGAGCAGGTTTCTATCCTCTGCCCGGTGCCCGGCTACGACCGGCATTTCGCGATCTGCGAGCAGCTCGGCATCAACATGATCCCGGTGGCGATGACCGGTACCGGCCCGGACATGGACGAAGTCGAACGCCTTGTCGCCGCGGATTCCTCGATCCGGGCGATCTGGTGCGTACCGAAATATTCCAACCCGACCGGCGTCACCTACACCGACGGTACCGTCGACCGGCTGGCCTCCCTGAAGGCCGCCGCGCCGGACTTCCGCATTCTTTGGGACAACGCCTATATCGTGCACCATCTCGGCCGCGGCCCGGAACGGGTGAAGGACATCCTCGGCGCCTGCCGCGCGGCCGGCAATCCGGAACGCCCGATCCTGTTCGGCTCGACCTCCAAGATCACCTGGCCCGGCGCCGGCGTCGCGGTGATCGCGGGGTCGGAGACGACCATCGCCGATCTCGCGCAGAAGATGAGCTTCGCCACCATCGGCCCGGACAAGATCAACCAGCTCCGCCACGTGAAGTTCTTCGGCGGTGTCGACGGCATCGTGAAGCTGATGGACGCCCATGCCGAGATCATCGCGCCGAAATTCGCCGCGGTGGACCGGGTGCTGGAAGAACGCCTCGCCGGTCTCGGCATCGCCAGCTGGACGAAGCCCGACGGCGGCTATTTCGTCAGCGTCGACGTGCTGCCGGGCTGTGCATCAGCTGTCATTGCGAAAGCTGCGGAGGCGGGCCTGAAGCTGACCCCCGCAGGCGCCACCTGGCCCTACGGCAAGGACCCGGAAGACCGCAACCTCCGCCTCGCCCCCACCATGCCCTCGGTCGAGGAGATCGAGCGCGCGATGGAAATCTTCTGCACCTGCGTCGAGCTGGTGTGTCTGCCGAAGGTCGAGGGATAGAGACGCGGCCTGCCCTGCCGCCCCCTCGCCCCCGCGTTCGCGTTGTGTTCCGGGAGGTTGGCCAGTAGCTCGGCTGGAGCTTTGTAGCCGAGGGCGAGGAGACGGTCGAATTCATCGCATGCCCGACAGTTGTAGATTAAAGACGACTAGTTTTGATGGTAGAGATGAGGGATATTCCGTCTTCTGCGAACCGTGCCGCGCTCTAGCTATGATCGAAGAAAATTCCACCCTTTCGGATGATTTCCGAAACCTGGCCCGTCGCATCGCCCGTGCGGAAAATGCCGTAGCTTCGAACATGTTCCCGCTCACCAATGGCAACTTTGCCTATTTTCCGACCGGCGCTATCGGAAGGGGCTTCGTATTGCCGCCCGAGAAGGCCGGGGAATTGCTGGATGAGGCTCGGGAGAAACAGAAGAAGGGGATAGGTCAGAAAACGATCTTGGGGATTGTCGTTCTGGGTTTCGTCGGTTTGAAGCTTCTGGCCTTCGCGACGTCCGGCTCTATCGCGATCATAGTGGTGCTATTGGCCATTAGTACCGTTTTCGTATTCGGGTATTTTCGGCGGAAGCGCGCGCGAATGGCTGCAGATCAGGAATTTTCGAACTTTAGGCAGGCTGGGATAAAGTTCAAAAATGAATATCTTTCTTTTAGAACAGTTGCTTTGATGAAAGGCCGGTCAAAATTTGAGAAAATTACGATATATATAATATATATCATATCAATTATTCTAATATCGACTGTTCTTGTATCAATTTATCTTGGGGATTTTTTCGAATCCCCTCTTCCCATGGCAATGACTTTCATGGTTGGGTTCACTCTCGCCTTCTTGGGGAGAGGCGTTGCCAGAAATGCTAAGATACGTAGTCGTTTCCGCCATCTGTATGGTCGCAATCCTGAGCCAGATGACTTGCATCCCCTCGATCCGGATACCGGAAAGATGGTGCCGGACCCGTTTCAGGCGCAAACCCAGAATCAACAGGTGGTGGGGTGAAGTACACAATCAGGATTGCAGCCCTTGCGGCAGGTATGGCTTTGCCGGTTGGATGCCAGACAGCTACATAACCAATATCTGATCCGCCCGTTCTCCCGGTTGGAGCGGTTCGGACCTGTGGGTCCGGCTGCGACATTCTGCGCAGAGAAGAGCTGACAAAGCCGGTGAGCGGCAACGCCGAGATCATCGCGCCGAAATTCGCCACGGTGGAACGGGTGCTGGAGGAACGCCTCGCGGGTCTCGGCATCGCCAGCTGGACGAAGCCGGACGGCGGCTATTTCGTCAGCGTCGACGTGCTCCCGGGCTGCGCGTCTGCTGTCATTGCGAAAGCGGCCGAGGCCAGCCTGAAGCTGACCCCCGCCGGTGCCACCTGGCCCTACGGCAAGGACCCGGAAGACCGCAATCTCCGCCTCGCGCCAACCATGCCCTCGGTCGAGGAGATCGAGCGCGCGATGGAGATCTTCTGCACCTGCGTCGAGCCGGTCTGCCTGCCGAAGCTCGAGGGGTAGAGCTTCGGCCATCGCTTTGCCGCTATATCATTTGATGTCATCCCGCACTTGATGCGGGACCTAGAGCACAACTGCACTGCCTGTCTATCCTAGGTCCCGGCTCTCCGGCCGGGATGACATCCATTTATTGATCTCCTTCTCGACACCCGACTTTTCCACGCTGCGGTTTGCCTTCCGCGCTGCCATCGGTAAATTGTCGCCTTCCATTTGTCCGGACTGAGTCCCCCACTGAACCGCGAGGCCCGATCGTGCGCGTAACCCGCATCGTCGAAAAGACGGCAGGCATCAAGTCCAACATCCGCAACGCGGTGATCGACTTCTCCAAGATCACCATGAGCGTCGTCGCGGTCGAGACCGACGTGATCGTCGACGGCAAGCCGGTCGTCGGCTACGGCTACACCTCCAACGGTCGCTACGCCGTCGGCGAAGTGCTGCGCGAGCGCATCATGCCGCGCCTCATGGAAGCCGACCCCGACAGCCTGAATGACGAGGACGGCTTCATCGATCCGTTCAAGGTCCATGATTGCGTGATGAAGAACGAAAAGGTCGGCGGTCACGGCGACCGGGCACATGCGGTTGCCGCCATCGACATCGCCGTCTGGGACGCGATCTGCAAGGCCAAGGGCGTCACCTTCTGGCGCGAATGCTCAAGGCGTTTCAATGGCGGCAAGGGGCTGGCGAAGGTCAACGCCTACCCGGGCGGCGGCTACTACACCGAGCGCGGCACAAAGGGCCTGCGCGACGAGATGAAGGGCTATCTCGACCAGGGCTACAAGCTCTGCAAGATGAAGATCGGCGGCGCGCCGATCCCGGAAGACCTCAAGCGCATCGAGGCCGCACTGGAGATCGTCGGCGAGGGCAACCTCGCGGTCGACGCCAATGCCGGCCTCGACCGTGACCGCTGCCTCGCCTATGCCGAGGCGATCGAGCCCTACAAGCTGGCCTGGTTCGAGGAACCCTGCGACAGCCTCGATTACGAATTGCAGGCCGAGCTCACCGCCCGCTACCCGCATCCCGTCGCCACCGGGGAGAACTGCTTTTCCCGGCAGGACGCGAAGAACCTGCTGCGCTTCGGCGGGTTGCGTCCGGACCGCGACATCGTGCAGTGGGACCCGGCGATGGCCTACGGGCCGACCGAGTTCATCCGCATCGTCGAGCTGTCGAAGCCGCTCGGCTGGGGTCCGAAGACCTGCTCGCCGCATGGCGGACTGCTGGTCGGGCTCGGGCTCGCGGCAGCGCTCGAACTCGCCGGCACCGAGAACTACCCGCTGGTCTTCCAGCCCTATGGCGGCTTCTCCGACGACGCGATCGTCGAGGACGGCATGGTCGCCCCGCCGGAAGCGCCCGGTTTCGGTTTCGAGACCCGCGCACGGCTCTACAATGACATCCTGAAACCGATGCTCGGCTGACCGGGCAACAACCCTACTCCCAGGAGACGACACGTGAAGAACACCTACAAGATCGCCACCATCCCCGGCGACGGCATCGGCAACGAAGTGGTGCCGGAAGGCATCCGCGTACTCGACGCGGTCGCGACCAAGTTCGATCTCGGCATGAGCTTCGACCACAAGGACTGGAGCTGCGAGTACTACGCCAAGAACGGCGAGATGATGCCGAAGGACGGCATCGAGCAGATCTCCGAGCATGACGCCATCTTCCTCGGCGCCGTCGGTTTCCCGGGCGTTGCCGACCATGTCTCGCTCTGGGGCCTCTTGATCCCGCTGCGCCGCCGGTTCGAGCAGTACGTCAACCTGCGGCCGGTGCGCATGATGCCGGGCATGTCCTCGCCGCTCGCCAACCGCACCCCGGAAGAGATCGATTTCTGGGTCGTGCGCGAGAACAACGAGGGCGAATATTCCGCCATCGGCGGGCGCATGAACGAGGGCACCGAGCACGAGATGGTGCTGCAGGAGACGATCCTGACCCGCCGCGGCGTCGACCGGATCCTGAAATTCGCCTTCGAGCTCGCCATCAAGGAAAACAAGAAGCACGTCACCTCGGCGACCAAGTCGAACGGCATCATGCATACCATGCCGTACTGGGACGAGCGCTTCGCCAAGATGTCGAAGAACTATCCCGACGTGAAGACCGACCAGTTCCATATCGACATCCTGACAGCCCATTTCGTGCAGCATCCGGACTGGTTCGACGTCGTCGTCGGCTCCAACCTGTTCGGCGACATCCTCTCCGATCTCGGGCCCGCGGTCGCCGGTTCCATCGGCATCGCGCCGTCGGCCAACATCAACCCGGAGCGCGACCATCCCTCGATGTTCGAGCCGGTGCATGGCTCGGCGCCGGACATCGCCGGCAAGGGTATCGCCAACCCCATCGGCCAGATCTGGTCGGCGGCGATGATGCTCGACCATCTCGGTCACGCCGACGCGGCCGCGGCCATCGTCAAGGCGATCGAGACCGTGCTCGGCGACGGCGGCCCACGCACGCCCGACCTCGGCGGCAAGGCGACCACCATCGATGTCGGCAAGGCGATCGTCGACGCGCTCTGAGACTGAGATGAAACACTCCTCGTCCTGAACCTGGTTCAGGACGAGGAATTCCGCCAAGTCAGCGGTATGACGCGTCACGCCCCGGCGGGTTGATGGTCAGGTGTTTCGGAAACGTGATCGTCACGGTTGTCCCGACACCGACCTCACTATCGATCTGCATCTCCCCCTCGAGCAAATCCACCAGGAGCTTGACGATAGCAAGCCCGACCCCGACACCGCTATGGGCATGAAGGTGGCCCTGTCGGATCTGGCTGAACTTTTCGAGCGCCTTGGGGATATCCTCATTGGCAATACCGATGCCGGTATCTTTGACGGCGATCGCCAGCCGCCCGTCACCATAGGCTATTCCGTGGACCGTAACCTCACCGCCGCGGGGGGTGTACTTGATCGCATTCTCCATCAGATTGATAATGATCTGGCGGAACCGGAACGGATCTGTAACCAGATGCGGCATCGAACAGGCAATGTCTGTATGTACTGCCACTCCGGAATTTTCCGCCTGCGACCGGAGCATGGTTTCGCAGGATCTGACGATATTCGTGATATCGACGGAATCGCATTTAATTTCCAGTTCTCCCGCCTCGATCCTGGCGATATCGAGAACGTCCGTAACCAGGTCCAGAAGGTGTCCGCCAGCGGTACTGATATCGGCGGCATATCCCTTGTACCTGGTATCGAGCGGTCCGAGCGTGGCGCTTCTGATCATGTCGGCAAATCCGATAATGGCGTTTAGCGGCGTCCGCAATTCGTGGCTCATGTTGGCGAGGAAATCATTCTTCGCCGCGTTTGCCCGTTCCGCAGCGACCAGCGCAAGATCCCTGGCCTTCTCCGCCTCCTGCTGGGCACTTATAAGTTCGCTCTGGCGATTGATCGTCCTTTGCAGTTCCAGCTTGGTGCGCTCCAGCGAAGCGTAGTTCTCGCGAACTCCCTCCACCGCTGATCTCAGGGTGTCGACAACCGCCCTTTCCTTCGGCTGCGCCTGTTCCCGGCAGCCATTCGCGACCAGTATGTCTTCGAGCTGTGCTGTAACGATGCGAAGATCACGCGACAGGATTCGCGCCAGAAGAAATCCCGTTATCAGCATTCCTGACGCCGCCCCGAGGAACAATATCGCGAACAGGTCTGCCCGTTCCTTCATGGCCGTGGTTTGACCTGCGAGCCCTCTGTCCAACCTGCTGTCAACCAACCGGCTGATGTTAAACATCGCCGAATTGAGACCGTTATAGTATGTCGCGGCATCTTCCATGATCCGTCGCGACAGGCCTTTATCCACCGTCACCATTTTGATGGCCTTACCTACATTGGTGAGGTAAGCGCCAAACAGACCACGGAATCGTCGAACTTCCTGCACTTCCTCCGGGGCCAGTGTGCTGGGTAGCAGTTCCGTGCTGATTACCTCGTCAATTTCGTGAAGACGACGGAGGAGCGGCCCCGATTGATCGTACAGAGCGCCCTCGTCGATCGTTTCGTCTACCTCAAGAAGCAGCTGGTAGATCAATGCATGCGTGATCGAGAGTTCATTACCGATGCGCGTCAGGAGTTCTCCCGTCGAGAATTCCTCTTCATGGAACTTCTCCAGCTTGCCCAGTTCATCACCGGTCGAGCGGATAAGGATCAGTGCCAGCATCATGATGACTACCGATCCCACGATCGGGGCGAGCATGAACTTCCACCGCAGCGACCTTGGGTTCAACCAGATCATGACGATTGGTTTTCGGTTCTGAACATAACTAGCTTCTGGGCCATTTCACGCCCGCCGAACATTCCCGTCCTGATCGGAAAACTGTCCAGGAATACCGAAAGCCCCTCAAATCTGGCAGTCGCATTTCCCGACCGCCAGCTGCAGACATTGTCCTGATCTCGGCATCGCCCCCGGGACTTGTTGCCGATTGGAGAAAATCCCTGTTCGCACCCGGTTTCAGCATACTCGTCACCCCCCCTTTTTCTGTCGTGATCTCGTCATGCCAAATGTTCGCAATCCTTCTCCATCGTGAAGGATTTCATGTGCTTGACCAAAACTCCCGTCATCACCTTGTTATCGACATGCTACAAAGACCGGCGGAGGTGACAATCCGTACTTTCCGCAATGAAACCGTCATCAACCCGCACCAGCGGCATGTCACCAATCAAAGAAGACATTGCGCAACCGGTCGGCAGGCAGATGCGGACCAGCGACGGGTGTCAGTCCCGTATCCGGGGTCTGCAGGCGGGCCGTCTCCGATCGAGACCAGCAAAGATGCTTGATCTCTGACGTCGGGCGGGTCGATGCTTTGTGGATGACACGCACAATCGGCCTGTTCCATCTAACCCTCCTTCTAGTCCTGGCTTCCACGCCAGCCCATGCCCTTCCCGAGCGCACGCTCGACAGTGTCGTCGCCGTCGTGCCGGACCTTCCCATGCGTGAGCGGATGGAGGAGCCGGAAGGCTCTGGCGTGGTGCTGTTCCCCGGCGGCTACATCGCCACGGCGGCGCATGTGATGGGCCGGGCGACCACGGCACGGCTGAAACTTCAGGACGGCCGACAGATCACCGCCACGCTTGCTGGCATTGATCCGCCGACCGATCTCGCGCTCCTTAGGACAGACGAGGATCTCCCGCCGATCGAACGGGGAGCGGTGCCCGGGCTGGCCGACCCCGTCTGCGCCATCGGCAATCCCTTCGGGCTCGGCAACTCGGTCTCCTGCGGGGTCGTCTCGGCGCTCAGGCGCACCGCGACCGGATTCAACCCGGTCGAGGATTTCATCCAGACCGACGCCGCGGTCAATCCCGGCATGTCCGGCGGGGCGCTGGTGACGCCGGAGGGCCAGCTGGTCGGCATCGTCACGGCGATCTTCACCAAGCAGTCGGATTCCGATGTCGGGGTGAATTTCGCCTCCTCGCTGGCGCTGCTTTTGCGCGTCGCCGAAGACCTTCGCGACCACGGCAGGGTGATCCGGTCGCCGTTCCCGTTTCGCCTCGCTCCGCTTGGTTCCGTCGAGCACGGGAAGGTAGCCGGCATGCGCGTGATCTCGGGCACATCCGGCAAGCTTGAGGCCGGGGATATTATCACCGCAATCGATGGGCGGCCGATCAG
>JAVKCR010000385.1:0-2803 GCA_040222645.1 Rhodospirillales bacterium | reverse complement strand
CCGCTCCTCGGCCGGCAGGACCGGGCCGAGATGCGGCTGCAGCCGGCAGCGCACCGCGATGTAGAGAATGAACATGCCGGCCATCATCAGCCCGGGAAGCACGCCGGCGAGCCAGAGCTGGCTAACCGGCTGGCGGGCGATCATGCCGTAGAGCACCAGCACCACCGACGGCGGCACCAGGATACCGAGCGTGCTGCCGGCCTGGATGACACCGGTGACCATGATCTTGTTGTAGCCGCGCCGCAGCAGCTCGGGCAGCGCGATGCTGGCCCCGATCGCCATGCCGGCGACCGACAGGCCGTTCATCGCCGAGATCGCCACCATCAGCCCGATGGTGCCGATGGCGAGGCCTCCGCGCAGGCCGCCGAACCAGACATGGAACATCTCGTAAAGATCGCTGGCGATGCCGGATTCCGAGAGCATGTAGCCCATGTAGATGAACAGCGGCAGTGTCAGCAGCGGGTACCACTTCATCAGTTTCATGACGGCGGTGAAGGCGATTTCCGACCCGCCGTCGCCCCACAGGAACAGCGCGGCGATCACCGCAACCGCGCCGATGGCGGCGAACACGCGCTGGCCGGTCAGCAGCATCAGCATCATGCAGGCGAACAGGAGGATGGCGACGAGTTCGTAGCTCATTCAGCGATCATCCTGCGGGGCGAGGGTCGCCGCCGTCACAGCGTCACCCCCCGCAGTTTCGCGATGTCGCGGATCATCTCCGCGATCGCCTGCAGCAGCATCAGCAGGATGCCGAAGGTGGAGAGCAGCTTGATCGGCCACATGTAGGGCCGCCAGGCGGAATAGCTTCGCTCGCCATACTCGATGGCGTAGCTCGACGCCGATATGCCGCCATAGAGTAATATGCCGAGATAGACGATCAGGAATACGATGGTGAAGGCGTCGACCCAGGTCTTGGTGCGGTCGGACCAGGCGCCGTAGAGCAGGTCCATCCGGACATGATCGCCGAGCTGCATGGAATAGGGTCCGCCGAGCAGGAAATAGGCGACCATCATGAACTGCGCCATCTCGAGGATCCAGAGCGGCTGGACGGCGACCCCGCGCGTGATGGCCGAGAACATCAGGAGCCCGATCATCGCGAAGATCATGTACATGGTCATTCGCCCGATGCGGCGGTTCACCGCATCGACAATTCGGACATAGCTCTTCAGGAACCCCGGCATGCGCCCCCTTTTCAGGACGTCCCCCCGAACGTCGTTGACCGAACGCTAGCCCGACAGGCGCGAAGCCGCAACCCGGCAACCGGGCGTCCCGTCAGAAGCGCGGATGCAGCCCGGTGACGATATGCTCATAGTCGGGATCGTCGGCCTCGATGAAGCCGTGACGGACCAGGAAATCGGTGATCACCAGCGCGCAATTGAACTTGTAGTCGTTCGTCCCGGCGACTTCCGCGGCGACCTCGTCGATATCCTTCAGCATGAATTCGTCGACCTCGCCGTCGGCGGGCACGGGCTTGAAATCCACCGGCAGTTCGAGGTCGTAGCACCAGAGCAGGTCCCACCGGAACCCTTCCGGGCGGACGCATCTATAGGTGATCGCGCTCGCCGGCCTGGCGGTCTCGGCGATGCTGCGCGGGATGGCCGCCTCCTCGCCGCATTCCTTGACCAGGTTGTCGCGGACCGTGATGCCGGCCGGCTGTCCCCCGCCGACCATCTGGTCGAGCTTGCCGGGCGCGGTCGCCTTGCGCAGGCTGCGGCGCGCGATCCACATCTTCAGCCTGCCGCCCTCGCGAACGAAACCGTTCATGTGCACGCCGTACCCGCGGGTGCCGAGCAACGGCACCGCGCCGCGTTCGATCTCGAAGACCGGCCGGTCGAAGGCGCGGCCGACGGGGTAGTTCTCGTCGCGCCAGCCGTGAATGCCGACGCGCGCCCGGATATCGCCGAGCGCGCGGGCGATGGCTTCGGAGCGGTTGTCGTAGCCCGTCAGGCCGTCGGCAAACCGTACCGCCTCGTCCGAAACCGAGAAGACATCCGGGTAACGGGCCAGCTCGGCGGCAAATTGATCGCTGGTCTGTCCGAGTTCGTCACCGTCGACAAGGAATGGCCGGTAGCCGTCACCGGTCCAGTTGTTGGCTTCGGCGATCCGGTCGAGAAAGCTCATGCGTGGCTCCGCTGGACGGTCAGACGGCGCTGGCCTTCTCGGAGGTCAGCACCGCGGCGACATCGTACAACTGGCGCATGCAGGCCGCCAGATATTCGCGGTCGCGGGCGGACATCTTCTCCATCTGGATATCGATGACCAGCGAGTCGTTCGCTTCGACCACCGAATGGAAGCGGGTGGGCACCAGGTTGCGCTTGGCGAAAAGCTCGAGCACGCGCGGCATGACGCCGGGCTCCGCGTTGGCGCGGACGGCGAAACAGGCGGTCGTGAGAGCAGGTTCAGTGGCCGCGTTCGCGGCCTGGGTCATGGTCTGTGTGCGCTGAAGCATGGCGCAGTTCCTTGAAAATTCCGGAAAAAGATTGAATCGCGTGTACCCGGCGCTCAGACGAGAGCCGGGTCCGTAATTCGAATCGCGCCGCCAAGAGCGGCCTGCCGGGAGAACTGCTTGATCATGCGCCTGACATAACGCCCGGTGGCCCGAACGTCAAGCCGCGCCGCGCGAGACTAGCGGCATGGACGCCGCCGGGGCCGATGACCTATACTCCGCCCGCGACGGAAAGATGACATCCTGGCGACAGCAGCGGAGAGATAATTCAGTGCGGGCAATATTCGCCATCGGAGCCTTGATAAGCGCCATCTGGCTCGGCGCTGCTGCATCCTATGTGCAGTTCCGCATCACCTG
>JAVKCR010000384.1:0-3394 GCA_040222645.1 Rhodospirillales bacterium | reverse complement strand
GCTGCGCTACGCCGATATCCAGCGTCTGGGTGCGGACGGAAAGCCGACGGCCAAGGTGTCGCGCATCGCCTGCGACCTGCTCTGCGTCGCCGGCGGCTGGACGCCGTCGGTGCATCTCGCCAGCCAGTCGGGCGGACGGCTGCGCTACGACGCGGCCCTCTCGGCCTTCCTGCCGGAAAGCTCGAAGCAGAGGGAGACCTCTGTCGGCGCCGCGCGCGGGCTGTACAATCTCGGCGACTGTCTCGCGAACGGCGCCGAAGCTGCCGCCGGGGCGCTGGCCGACATCGCGCCATCCCTCGTCCCGGTGACGCTGCCGTCATCCGGTGCGCCATCGTCCGAGGCCGCACCCGCCGCCCTGTGGGAAGTGCCGAAGGCCGCACATAGCCGGTCCAAGGCCTTCGTCGACCACCAGGACGATGTCACCGCCGACGACATCCGCCTTGCCCACCGGGAGGGCTATGTCTCGGTCGAGCATCTGAAGCGCTATACCACGCTCGGCATGGGCACCGACCAGGGCCGCACCTCGAACGTCAACGGGCTGGCCATCATGGCCGCCGCACGCGGGCTGGAAATCCCGGAGGTCGGCACCACCACCTTCCGCCCGCCGGTAACGCCGGTCGCCTTCGGCGCCTTCGCCGGAGCCGAGACCGGGCTGCATTTCGCCCCTGTCCGCCGCACGCCGATGCATGACTGGCATGTCGCCAACGGCGCCGAGATGGTCGAGGCCGGTCTCTGGATGCGCCCGAAATGGTATCTGCGGGACGGCGAGGACGGCTTCCGGGCGCACCAGCGCGAGACCCGGCATGTGCGCGAGAAGATCGGTCTCAACGACGTCTCGACGCTGGGCAAGATCGACATCCAGGGCGCCGACGCCGCCGAATTTCTCAACCGGGTTTATACCAACGGCTGGAAGACGCTGCCGGTCGGCAAGGCGCGCTATGGACTGATGCTGCGCGAGGACGGGCTCGTCTTCGACGACGGCACGACGTCGCGGCTCGGCGAGACCCGCTACCTGATGACCACGACGACCGCGAATGCCGCGGCCGTGCTGCGTCATCTCGAATTCCACCTGCAGGCTGTCTGGCCCGACCTCGACGTCCATGTCACCTCGGTCTCCGACCAGTATGCCGGCATGGCGCTCGCCGGGCCGCTGGCGCGCAGGCTGCTGGAGCGCGTCGCGGACATCCCCGTCGACAATGCGAACTTCCCCTATCTCGGGGTACGCGAAGGCCGGATCGCGGGCGCGCCGGCCATCCTGTCGCGCATCAGTTTCTCCGGCGAGCTGGCCTGGGAAATCCTCACGCCTGCCGATCACGGCATTACCGTCTGGCAGCATCTCATGGAAGCCGGCGCCGAGTTCGATATCGCACCTTACGGCATCGAGGCGCTGGCTAACCTCCGCATCGAGAAGGGGCATGTCGCCAGCGGCGAACTCGACGGTCGCACCACGCCGGGCGATCTCGGCCTCGGTCGCATGGTCTCGACCAAGAAGGACTTCATCGGCCGCCACATGCTCACCCGCCCGGAGTTGCAGCGGCCCGACCGCGAACAGCTGGTCGGCCTGGTGCCTGTCGACGCCAAGACGGGGCTGCGCGGCGGCAGCTATCTCGTCGCCGACACCGCCGCGCCGACGCCGGTCGGGAAGCTGGGCTGGATCACCTCGACCTGCATGAGCCCCAATCTCGGCCACCCGGTCGCCCTGGCGCTGCTCAAGGGCGGCCCGGCGAGGCATGGCGAACGACTGTTCGCCCTGAACCCGCTGGAAAACCAGGTCGTCGAGGTTCGCGTCACCTCCCCCCACTTCATTGACCCGGAGGGAAAGCGCCTTGAAGCCTGACCAGATCCCGCCGCGCGCCCTGGCGGTGAAGGACCTTGCCGGACGCAGCGGCGTTGCCCTCGGCAACACGGACCGCGACATCACCGGCGTGACCATCGCCGTGGGCCGCGACCGCGAGGCCGTGCAGGTTTCAACCCGGCCCGAACACGAGACCGCAATCGCCAAGCAAATCGCCGTGCGCATCGGGATCGCCCTGCCGTTGGTGCCGGGTGACGTGGCGCGCGAAGGAAGCCTGAGCGGCTACCGCCTGGCGCCCGGAAAATGGCGCATCGCCGGCAAACCGGAAACGCCTGGAAGCCTGGCATCGAATGTGGTGGCGGCCCTCGACGGCAAGCCGGCATATGCAACGGATATCGGACAGCAGCTTGCCATATTCAGAATATCTGGACCGGATGTGCGCAGGCTTCTCGCCAAGGGCAGCGCCGTCGATTTTCACCCCGCGCATTTCCCGCCGGACAGCGGCGCCCAGACCGCCTGGGCAGGCTGCCATGTGCTGATCGACTGCAAGGCGGGGGATTGCTTCGAAATCCAGGCATCGCGCAGCCAGGCCGTCCATTTGCTGGAAGCATTGAGCGAGGCGGCGCTGGAATACCGGCTGACGCACGACGACGGTTGAGGCAGGCATGGAGATACGAACTGCTCCCCTATTGATGCCGCCGAAATCGCCGCGATCTACGCACCGGTCGTCCGCGAAACCGTGATCTCGTTCAAGACCACGCCGGCGGACGCGGCAGAGATGGCGGCGTGCATTGCCAAGACCCTTGTCGACTACCCCTGGCTCGTCGGGATCATCGACGGGCGTGTCGCGGGGCTACGTCTATGCCGGCCAGCACCGGGCGAGTCAGTGGCGTTCGGAGAGCTGAAGCAAGCCCCCCTCGCCCTCGCAAAAGCGGGGACCTGGAGAACACAGGCTGTGCTTTCAAGCTTGGGGTCCCCGAGTTCGCGAGGACGAGGATTACTTTCAGATCACCGGCAGTTCCCGTGGTGCGCGCCGGCTGAGCAGTTCCGGCGCGCCGTCGCGGATCACGATGTTTTCCTCGTGCACCATGATGCGGTCGCCGGCGACCACCAGGCTCGGCTCCAGGGTCATCACCATGCCAGGCTCCATCACCGTCCGGTCGAAGGCGATCACCGACGGCGCTTCGGTCAGCTGCATGCCAAGCCCGTGGCCGTAGCGTCCGACATCGCCGGTCGACTGGCCTGTCACCGCCTGCATGGCTGCATGCAGGTCCGCCGCCGTGGCGCCGGGGCGCGCTGCATCAAGCCCGGCTTCCGTCGCACGCCAGAGCGTATCGTAGGCTTTCCGGAGCAGGTCGCTCGCCTCGCCGAAGGCAAAATTCCGGTCGAAATCGCAGTAATAGCCGTCGAGCGTCGCGCCGGTATCGAGCATCAGCACATCGCCGTGACGGAGCACCTGCCCGCTCGGCGGCGATATCACGTCGGCATAGCCGTCCGGCCCCGCCCCGCCGACGAGGTACGGCACGTCATCGGCCCCCTCCTCCAGCAAGGCGATACGGAAGGCGCGAAACGCCTGCTTCAGCGTCTGGCCTTCGTGGA
>JAVKCR010000383.1:0-1965 GCA_040222645.1 Rhodospirillales bacterium | reverse complement strand
GCCATGCCCGCAAACCCCCGGTCTTCATGAAGGACGGCGATGTCGTCGAGATCGAGATCGAGGGAATCGGGGTGCTGCGCAACCCGGTGGTCGCAGAAGCGAGATGAGCTTCCGGTCCACAGCGCCGGTCGGGGAAGAACTGGCTGCCCTGCGGGCGGAAGCCGCAGAAGGCATCCGCAATCTCCGCAGCAGGATCAGCCGTCTCGATGCCGACAGCCTCGACCTGATCCTGACCGGCGCGCGGACCCACCATGCCTGGACCGACAGGCCGGTCAGCGATGCGCTGCTGCGCGAGATCATCGATATCGTGCTCTCCGGTCCGACCAGCATGAACAGCCTGCCCGCCCGCTTCCTCTTCGTGAAGACGGCGGAAGGCAAGAAACGGCTCGCGAAATCGCTGAAGCCGGCGAACCTGCCGAAGATGATGGGGGCGCCGGTCTCCGTCATCATCGCGCACGACCTCGACTTCTGGCGGAAACTGCCGTTCCTGTTCCCGCACGAGGACCGCCGGCCGCATTTCGACGGCAAGCCCGAATTCACAGCGGAGACCGCGTTCAGGAATGCCACGCTACAGGGCGCCTACCTGATCATCGCCGCCCGCGCGCTCGGTCTCGATACCGGGCCGATGTCCGGGTTCTCGAACAAAGTCGTGGACGAGGAGTTCTTCGCAGGCACCAGCCTGAGATCGAACTTCATCTGCAATCTCGGCTATGCCGATGAGACGGCCCTGTTCCAGAAGCTGCCGCGCCACGGGTTCGACGACATCTGCAGCTTTGCCTGAGGGAGAGCGAAAATGGCGATCAAACAGAAAACCGAAGTGAAGATCCCGGTCTCCGCGACCTGCCCGACCCATGCACGGTCGGAACTCACCATCCGCGACCTGAACACCTTTATAGACGAGCCTGAAGTGCGCGGCGGCACCAATACCGGCCCGTCGCCGACCGAGACCGCGATCGCGGCGCTGGTCGGCTGCACCAACGTCATCTCGCACAAATGCGCCAAGGCGCTCGACATCGACCTCGGCCACCTGACGATCAGTGCGGTCTGCGACCTGGACCGGCGCGGAGTCACCCTGCAGGAGGAGATCGAGATTCCCTTCAAACGCATCGAACTCACCATGACCTATGACGGCAGCGCCACCGAGGCGGACGTTCGCAAGGTCGCCGCGGACACCGCGAAATATTGCGCGCTGGCCAAACTGTTCCGCAATTCGGGTACCGAGATCGTGGAGGTCTGGAACAAGGCTTCCTGAATTTCCGACAACCACAAGGTCCGCCAAGAGGCCACATCCAAAGGGAGGTCCATGATGACCATGAAACTGCGCAACTGCCTTGTCGTTGCTCTCGTCGCGGCTGGCTCCTGCCTCGTGCAGGCGGCCCCAATTCAAGCTGCTGAAACCATCAAGCTCGTCGCCATCGACGGTTATCCCGCCCGTTCCATGTGGGTGAAGGAATTCTCCTCCTTCTTCATTCCCCGCGTGAACGAGGAACTGGCGAAGACCGGCGATTACAAGATCGAGTGGCAGGAGGCCTATGGCGGCCAGATCGTCAAACCGCGCGGCGTGCTGGAAGGCATCAAGCTCGGGCTCGGCGACATCGGCATCGTCACCACCATCTTCCACAACTCGGCGCTGCCGAGCCAGGGCATCTCGGCGGTAACCCCGATGGTCTCCTCCGACGCCCGGATCGTGGCCAGGGCGGTTGACGAGATCGCGCGGGAATTCCCGCAGATGCAGAAGGAGTTCGATGCCGAGAACCAGGTCTACTTGGCGACCGGGGTGGTGCTCGATTCCTACCAGATATTCTCCAAGACCCCGATCAATTCGCTGAAGGACATGCAGGGTCTGAAGGTCGCCGGCGCAGGCTACAACCTGCGCTATCTCGAAGGCCTGAAGGATGCCGCCGGCGTGCGCGGCGGCACCAATACCGGCCCGTCGCCGACCGAGACCGCGATCGCGGCGCTGGT
>JAVKCR010000382.1:0-8048 GCA_040222645.1 Rhodospirillales bacterium | reverse complement strand
ATGCCGGACCGCATTGCGCGCTGGACGGTCAGCCAGTTCCTGCATGGTGAGATCGCCACGGCCACCGCATGTGCAGCACTGGCAGCGCGTTTCGGTGACGGGCCGGAAGCCGTCGCCCTGGATATCCAGCGGCAGGACGAGCAGCGGCATGCGTCATTCTACGAAGCCTATCTTGAACCGCTCGGCGGTCCGATGCCGGTCGACCCCGTCCTTGAGCGGGCCTACATGACAGCATCGTCATCCGCCGTGACGCCGGCGGCGACCCTGCTTGCCTTCCATGTCCTGCTCGAGGGGGAAAGTCTCGGCCTGCAGAAACTCGTCGGCCGCTGGCTGCCCTGTCCATTGTTCGCGGAGATCAGCGCGAGGGTGGCACGGGATGAGGCGCGGCATGTCGCTTTCGGCCGTCTTTGGCTGGGCGAACATCTGCGAACCCTCAATGTGGCGGAGCATCGCCGGCTGCATAGCTGGTTGCGCCGCCTCTGGCTCGTGACAATGGTCGAAATGGTCGACCGTCTCGGCGCTTTCGACATCGTCACCGGTCCGACGCCCTGGCATTGCTGGGTCGAGGATGCCTGGACCGAACGTGAAGACGAACTGCGACGGCTCGGGCTGGTCTTCAGCGCATCCTCAAGGGGGGAATGCGCGGCATGAAACTCAGCATCGTCATACCGGTTCTCGACGAGGCGGAAAGGCTTGCCGGGTTGCTGGCTCATCTGCCGTCTGGTCGAGATGGCGATCCGGAGATCATCGTAGCCGACGGCGGCAGTCAGGACGGCTCGCCCAGGATTGCTGCGGAGAGCGGCGCCCGCGTCGTCGAAGGATATCGCGGTCGCGGTCAGCAGCTTGCCGCGGGGGCCGCAAGCGCAGACGGTGACGTGATCCTGTTTCTCCATGCCGACACCGTGCTGCCGGGAAACGCCGCAGGACAGATCGCCGACGCCTTGCGGAACCCGGATGTCATCGGCGGCAATTTCGCACTGACCTTTGACGGCGATGACCGGTTCTCGCGCTGGTTGGACGGCTTCTATGCCTGGCTGCGCGGATGCGGATTCTACTACGGTGATTCAGCGATCTTCATCCGCCGCGACGTGCTGCGGCGGATCGGCGGCATCCGGCCGATCAGCCTGATGGAAGATCACGATCTCGTCCGGCGCATGGAAAAGGCCGGGCGTACCGTTTGTCTCGACAGCCCGGGCGCGGTGACCTCGTCACGCCGGTTCGAGAACCGACATCCGTTCGGCATCGTCTGGCAATGGGTCTATTTGCATCTGCTCTACCATGCCGGGCTTCCGCATGGCCTGCTGGCCCGCTTCTACAGATCTGCCCGGCACTCGCCGGGACACCGATAACCTTCGCTCAGGACGCGGAGAACAACTTCGCACCGGCGGCCAGAGCTGCGAGCTTGCGCCGGGCGAGATCGCGGTTCAGCGGCACCAGTCCGCAATTGGTGCAGGCGATCATCTTCGAGCGCTCGACATAGGCCGATGCCCTGGCGAGTGTCGCAGCGACCTCTTCCGGCGTCTCGACCTTGTCGTTGGCGACGTCGATGGCGCCGACCATGATGTCCTTGCCCTTCAGCAGGCCGATCAGTTCGATCGGCACCCGCGAATTGGCGCATTCGAGGCTGACCTGGTCGATGCGGCTGGCCGCCAGCGGCGGGAAGATCTCCTCGTACTGCCGCCATTCGGAACCGAGGCTGTTCTTCCAGTCGATGTTCGCCTTGATGCCGTAGCCGTAGCAGATATGGACGGCGGTCTTGACCTTCAGGCCCTGGGCCGCGCGTTCCAGCGCCTCAACGCCCCAGTCGCGGACCTCGTCGAAGAACACGTTGAAGGCGGGCTCGTCGAACTGGACGATGTCGACCCCGGCGGCTTCAAGCTCCAGCGCCTCCTCGTTCAGCAGGCAGGCGAATTCCCAGGCCAGTTTCTCGCGGCTGCCGTAATGGGCGTCGAACAGGGTGTCGACGATCGTCATCGGCCCGGGCAGCGTGTACTTGATCTTCTTCGATGTCAGGCCGCGCAGGCGCTTCGCGTCCTCGACGAAGACCGGCCTCGGGCGCGCGATGGCGGCGCCGACCACGGGCACTTCGGCGTCATAGCGGTCCCGGATGCGCATGGTGCGGCGGTTCTCGAAATCGATGCCGTCGAGCGCCTCGATGAAGGTCGTGACGAAATGCTGACGGGTCTGCTCGCCGTCGCCGATGATGGTGAGCCCGGCGCGCTCCTGGTCGTCGACGGCAAGCCTCATGGCATCCAGCTTGGCCTCGGCCAGCGCGTCCTCGGCAATGCGCCAGGGCGCCCAGAGCTTTTCCTTCTCGGCGAGCCAGGAGGGTTTCGGCAGGCTGCCGGCGATGGTCGAGTCTATGGCGGTGCCGCTCATCGGTCGTATCCCCCTGATAGGCGTTCGCGCGTCAGGCCGCGTTGCCCTGCGCTACGCGTTTCTTGTGCAGGACGGAGGATAGCAGGGCCAGCGCAATGAAGGCGATCCCGATCAGCCCGGTGATCCATTCCGGAATATGGAATACCGCGCTGCCGAGCATGATCGCCGCCAGCGCGCCGATGGCGTAATGCGCGCCATGCTCGAGATAGATGTATTCCTCGAGCGTGCCGCGCCGCACCAGGTGCACCGTCATCGAGCGGACGAACATCGCGCCGACCGCGAGGCCGAGCATGATGATCACCACGTCCTTGGTGATGGCGAAGGCGCCGATCACGCCGTCGAAGGAGAAGGAGGCGTCCAGCAGTTCGAGATAGAGGAAGCCCATCACGCCGGAGCGCTTGCCGATCTCGCTCGCCGAGACGCCCTCGGGGGTCTCGATGCCGTTGTTCGACAGCAGCGTATCGAGGCTGTTGACGATGGCGTAGAGCAGGATGCCGGTCAGCCCGGCGAGGATCGCCGAAAGCCGGTCCGCTTCCGGTACCGCCGATTGCAGGGCGACGACGGCGAGCAGCGAGATGATGATGGCGATCGATTCGACGCGGCCCAGTCCGCCGAGCCGGCTTTCCAGGGTGTGGAACCAGTGGGTGTCCTTCTCGTCGTCGATGAAATAGTTGAGGAAGACCAGCAGCAGGAAGATCCCGCCGAATGCCGCGATCTGGATATGCGAGGAGGTGAGCAGTTCGGAATAGCGGTCGGGCTGGTTCAGCGCCAGGTCCGCGGTTTCCGCGATGCTGATCTCGCCCACCACCGCGACAATGATCAGCGGGAAGGCTAGCCGCATGCCGAACACGGCGATCAGGATACCGACGGTGAGGAACAATTGCTGCCAGAGCCGGCTCATGTCCCGGAGCACGGTGGCGTTGACCACGGCATTGTCGAAGGACAGCGATATCTCGAGGATCGAGAGCACGACGGCGATATAGAGCCCGACCCAGCCGCCCCACTGGAATGCAAGTACCATGCAGATGACGGTGACGATGATCGACAAGCCGTAGATTCTGAGCATTTGCGCGCCCCGGTTCCCTGATCCGAAATTTACCTGCAAGGGGAGCGATGATTCCCGCTTTGAATAGAGATACTTGAACCCGCACCGCTCGCGGCTGGGATCATGCAGGGGGGCAGGCCTTTGTCCAGATATTAACCTCGGGCCGGGCTGGCATCCGGCATGGCCGGGCACTCTCGACATTGTTATTCTGCTTTATTGGCTGGCTGGGCAGGGAGCGGATATGGCTGCAAGTCCGAAAGCGCATCCAGCGGCGGAGGTTCGTAACATGCGGAAGATTCTGGGCACCGTGATTGCCGTGCTCACAATGACATGCGGTGCGTTTGCCGCCGACCCGGACCCGAAGGACTGGAAGTCGGTCATCGAGGTGGCGCGCGGCCAGACCGTCTATTGGAATGCCTGGGGCGGCGATCCCCGTATCAACGACCTGATCGCCTGGGCCGGCAACCGGGTCGAGGAGACATACGGCGTCAAGGTCGTGCAGGTGAAGCTCAACGACACCGCCGAGGCGGTCTCCCGCGTGGTGGCCGAGAAAGCCGCCGGTACGCTGTCTGGCGGGGCGGTCGATCTCATCTGGATCAACGGCGAGAACTTCGCTTCGATGAAGCGCAACGGCCTGCTGTTCGGTCCATGGAGCGAGGATATTCCGAATTTCGCCCTGACCCGTCCCGACGACAATCCCGGCGTGCGCCAGGATTTCACCGTGCCTGTCGACGGGCTGGAGGCGCCGTGGGGCAAGGCGCAGATCGTCTTCTACCACGACACCGCGCGACTGCCCGATCCGCCGAAATCGGTGCCGGCCATGCTGGAATGGGCGAAAGCCAACCCCGGCCGGCTCACTTATCCGCTGCCGCCGGACTTTCTCGGCTCCACCTTCCTGAAGCAGGTGCTGTTGACGCTCGCCGAGGATACGGCCCCGCTCTACAAGCCGGCCGCGGAGAGTGACTTCGCCAAGGTGACCGCGCCGCTCTGGACCTGGCTCGACGCGATCCATCCGCACCTGTTCCGGCAGGGCCGGTCGTTCCCGGCCAACGGTACCGAGATGCGGAACCTCGTTGCCGACGGCGAGCTTTCCATCGGTTTCACCTTCGACCCGGCTGATGCCTCCTCGGCTATCGCCAACGGGGAATTGCCGGACAGCGTCCGCACCTACGTGCTCGAGGGCGGCACCATCGGCAACGTGCATTTCGTCGCCATCCCGTTCAATGCTGCGCACAAGGAAGGCGCAATGGTGCTGGCGAACTTCCTGCTGTCGCCGGAGGCGCAGGCCCGCAAGCAGGACCCGGCAATCTGGGGCTCGGCGACCGTGCTGGCGGTCGACAGCCTGGCCCCGGCCGACAAGGCGCTGTTCGACGCGCTCGATCTCGGTGTCGCGACGCTGAAGCCGGAAGAACTCGGGCGCTTCCTGCCGGAACCGCATCCAAGCTGGATGGAGCGCATCGAGGCGGAGTGGGCTGAACGCTATACCCGCAAATAGGCGGATCGCGGCGTGATCCGCCTTGCCCCGGTCGCCGCCATTGCCGCCCTCGTCGGCCCGGTGGCGTTCGGGCTCGCCGGGGCGGCGCTGCCGGCCTTCGGCTGGTTGCCCACGCTGGGCGGGGACAGCCTGTCGCTCGATCCCTGGCGGGACCTTCTGGGGCAACCCGGGTTGCTGCGGTCGGTGCTGGTCAGTTTCGCGTCCGGTCTGGTGACGACCGCGCTGGCGCTCGCCGTGGTGTTCCTGTTCCTCGCCGGCGCCGGCAACAGCCGGCTCTATGGCTGGATACGGCGCGCGGTCTCGCCGCTCCTGTCGGTGCCCCATGCGGCGGCGGCATTCGGGATCGCCTACCTGATCGCGCCGTCCGGGCTGGTCGCACGCTGGCTGTCGCCCTGGGCCACGGGGTGGGAGCGCCCGCCCGACCTGCTGATCGTGCATGACGCATTCGGACTCTCGATGATGGCGGGCCTGGTGGTGAAGGAGATTCCCTTCCTGCTGCTGATGAGTCTTGCCGCTTTGCCGCAGGTGGACCCGGTCCGGCGCATCGCCGTCGCCCGCTCGCTCGGCTACCGGCCGGTCGTGGCCTGGTTCAAGGCGGTCGCTCCCAGCCTCTACCCGCTGATCCGTTTGCCGGTCTACGCGGTGATCGCGTTCTCCTCCTCCGTCGTCGATGTCGCGCTGATCCTCGGGCCGACAAACCCGCCGACGCTGGCGGTCCAGATCATCCGATGGTTCAACGATCCCGACCTCGAGATGCGCTTCCTCGCCTCTGCCGGCGCCATCCTGCAGCTGGGCGTCACGCTGGCGGCGATGGCGGTCTGGTGGCTCGGGGAACTTATCGTGGCACGGCTCGGACGGTTCTGGATCGCCCGTGGCGGCCGGTCGCTGGCCGATGGCATGTTGCGGCGGGCCGGCAGCGCCCTGATGCTGCTCGCCATCGGGTTGGCAGCGCTTTCCCTGCTCACGCTGGCGCTGAATTCCGTCGCCGGATTGTGGCGCTTTCCGGAGGCACTACCCGATGGCCTGTCGTTTGCCAAGTGGATGCGCGCGGCGCCCACCATCCTGCCGGTACTCGGCGAAACGCTGGCCATCGGCGGTCTGGCGACACTGGTATCCCTCGTACTGGTCGCCGCCGCGCTGGAGAACGAGGTCCGCCGTGGCCGGCCGTCCGGCCCGGTGGCGATGCGTATTCTCTACCTGCCGCTGATCGTGCCGCAGATCGCCTTTCTTTTCGGCGTCGTGATGGCGGCGGAACTGGCGGGCTTCCGGCCAGGCTTCATGCTGGTTGTCGCGGGGCATGTCGTGTTCGTCCTGCCGTACGTCTACCTGTCTTTCGCCGAGGCCTACCGGCGTTACGACCCACGATGGATCATGCTGGCGCGTACGCTCGGTTCGGGGAGGAATGGGGCTTTCTGGCGCGTACGCCTGCCGATGCTGCTGGCGCCCTGCCTGACGGCGGCGGCGATCGGGCTGGCGGTCTCGGTCGGCCAGTACCTGCCGACGCAATTGCTCGGCGCGGGGCGGGTGACGACCGTGACGACGGAGGCGGTCTCGCTCGCCGCGGGCGGCAGCCGCCGCCTGATCGGTGTCTGGGCGCTGGTGCAGGCGGTACTGCCGGTGCTCGGTTTCGCGCTGGCGCTCGGCATTCCCCGGCTTCTGTTCCGCAATCGCCGGGCGATGGGGGAGGTCGCGGCATGAACCACGTCCTCGGCCTCGAGACGATCCGCATATCGCTTGGCGGCAGGTTGCTGCTGGCCGTCGACGCCAGGATCGGTCCGGGGGAGGTTTTCACCGTCATGGGACCGTCGGGGGCCGGCAAATCCACCCTGCTCGCCGCCATCGCCGGTTTCGCCGACCCGGCCTTCGAGATCACGGGGCGGGTGCTTCTGGACGGTGAGGACATCACCGGGCTGCCGGCGGAAGACCGTCATGTCGGCCTCCTGTTCCAGGATGCGCTCCTGTTCCCGCATCTCTCGATCGGCGACAATCTCGCCTTCGGCCTTTCCGTCCGGCGAGATGACCGGCAGGCAAGGATCGGGCGCGCGCTGGAGGAGATCGGCCTCGCAGGCTTTACCGACAGGGACCCGGCGACGCTGTCCGGCGGCGAACGTTCCCGCGTCGCCCTGATGCGCCTGCTGCTGTCGGAGCCGCGGGCGGTGCTGCTCGACGAGCCGTTCTCGAAACTCGATGCCGCGCTCCGGCAGGAGATGCGGGCGCTGGTCTTCGGAAGGTTGCGGGATGCCGGTCTGCCGGCGGTGCTGGTCACCCACGACGCGGCGGATGCCGAGGCCGCAGGCGGGACGGTGCTGGAACTCGGCTGAAACGCTGACGGACGGTGTAGCTAGCGGGTTTCTCCATCGCGCCGCCGGATCGCGCTTTCGACACTCACCGACTTGACGATGGCGTGCACTTCGGCGCCGGGTTCGATGCCGAGGCGCTCCCGCGACATCCGCGTGATGCGGGCCAGCAGCCGGGCCTCGCCGCAGGCGAGCTGGACGTCGAGGAACGGGCCCGCCTCCTCGCGCAGGGCGACGATGGTTGCCGGCAGCACGTTGTTGGCGCTGATCATATGCGGCCTTTCGGTCGCCAGCATGACGTCGCGGGCGCGGATCCTGAGCCGCACCGGCTGGCCGGGTTCGCCCGCGTCGCCGGGTATCCAGAACCGGCCGCCGGGAAAGGCGACCGAACTCATCATCGTCGCCGGGTCGTAACCGTCGAGCCGGCCGCGGATCACCGCGCCGGCCTCGAACCGGCCGGTCAGCGGGAACAGGTCGAGACGGGTCAGGATCTCGTCAACCGGCCCGCTCGCCTCGATGCGCCCGTCATTGACCAGCACGATGGTGTCGGCTAGGCGGGCAACCTCGTCGATGGCGTGGCTGACATAGATCACCGGCAGGCGTTCCTCGTCCCGCAGGCGTTCGAGATAGGGCAGGATTTCGGATTTCCGACCCTGGTCAAGGGCGGCCAGCGGCTCGTCGAGCAGCAGCATGCGCGGGCCGGACAGCAGCGCCCGGCCAAGCGCGACCCGCTGGCGTTCGCCGCCAGAGAGCGAATGCGGCCGCCGGTCAATCAGGCCCCCCAGCCCCAGCATGTCGACGATGCGGGCGCGATGCCGCGGGCTCGGCGGCT
>JAVKCR010000381.1:0-7271 GCA_040222645.1 Rhodospirillales bacterium | reverse complement strand
CATGGTCAGGATCAGCGACAGGAACAGGCTCTTGTCGCCGACCGAGACAATGAACTGGCCGAAGGTGTTGGCCGCGCCGGTCAGGGTCATGGTGCCGATGATGATGCCGACGATGGCGCAGGCGACGCCGACCGGCAGCGCGGTCTTCGCCCCGTCGGCCAGCGAATCGCGGCAGACCAGCAGGGTCTCGCGCCCGCCCTTCGAGATGGCGTTCCAGAGGATCAGGGCCGCGACGGCGGCGGCGACGATGGATATCCCGAACTTGAAGAAGGCGGCGGCGACGAGACCGAGCCCGATCCAGAAGACGATGCGGACGATGCCGTCCGGCAGGCCGAGCGCGACCGTCGCGCCGAGGATCAGCATCACCGTCAGCGCCAGCCCGATGGTGCCGGCGAACAGCGGCGTGTAGCCGGTGAACAGCAGGTAGACGAGCACCGCGAGCGGCAGGATCAGGTGCCAGCGCTGCTTCACCGCCAGCCAGGCCGAGGGCAGGCCTTCCTTCGGCAAGCCGGACAGGCCGCGCTTGCCGGCTTCGAGATGCACGATCCAGAACGCCGAGGCGAAATAGAGGATGGCCGGGATGATGGCTGCCTTGACCACCTCGTAATATTCGACGCCCAGCGTCTCGGCCATGATGAAGGCGACCGCGCCCATCACCGGCGGCATGATCTGCCCGCCCATGGAGGCGGTGGCCTCGACCCCGCCGGCGAAGGCCGGGCGGTAGCCGAACTTCTTCATCAGCGGAATGGTGAACTGGCCGGTGGTGACCACATTGGCGACCCCGGAGCCGGAGATCGTACCCATCAGGCCGGACGAGATCACCGAGACCTTCGCCGGTCCGCCGCGCTTGTGACCGACGAGACCGAGCGAGACATCGGTGAACAGCTTGATCATGCCGGCCTTCTCGAGGAAGGCGCCGAACAGGATGAAGAGGAAGATGTAGGACGAGGAGACGTAGGTCGGGATGCCGTAGATGCCCTCGGTACCGAAGGCCATGTGGTCGATGACCTGGGTGAAATCGTAGCCGCGATGGTTCAGCGGCGAGGGCAGGTACTGGCCGAACAGGCAATAGGCGAGGAAGCAGCCGGAGATGATCGGCAGCGCCGGGCCCATCATCATCCAGCTGGCGATGAACACCGTGGCCAGCGCAACAACGCCGACAAAGATATCCAGCGGCAGCGGATCACCGGCGCGCAGCAGCAGTTCGGTGTATTCGACCCACTGGTAGATGGCGACCCCGACCCCGGCGACGGCCAGCGCCCAGGCCAGCGCCTTCACCGGCACCGGCTTGTGGCGCGCGGCGGCGACCAGCGGGAAGGCGAGCAGGCAGAGGAATCCGACATGCACGGCGCGGACGATCTGGCTGGCGAGATCGATCAGGTGGGCGGCCGTGGCGATCTGGAAGACCGAGAAGGCGACCGCGATCCAGAACAGCATCCGGCCCTCCCGGGAGTCCGGAAACCGGGTTTCGTGCGGGTTGTCGACGGGTTCGGCGTCAGCGGTTCCCGACGGGTTCTGGTTCTGCATCGTTTCCTCCCGATGGTTCGCGGGCAATGTAACTGGTGCCGGTTATCCGGCGTTGGTCTTGCATTCCCGGCCTCATGGCAAAGCCATGCACGGGGAGATGATGGCGGTAAAATATCTCCTCGTCCTGTACTCGTTTCAGGACGAGGGAAAGAAAGAAATCCGGCTGCGGTCCGGTGAGGGACCGCAGCCGGGTAGCCGGCCTCAGAGGAGGCCTTTTTCCTTGTAGAAGCGTTCGGCGCCGGGATGCAGCGGAACGGGCATGCCGTTCAGCGCGTTCTCGAGCTTGATCTGGGTCGCGGCCTTGTGGGCGGCTTCCAGGGTGCCGAGATTCTCGAACAGCTGCTTGGTCATCTGGTAGGCGGTCTCGTCGGAGACGCCGGAATGGGTGACCAGGAAGTTCACGACGGCGACGGTCTTCACGTCCGCGGTCTGGCCGGTATAGGTGCCGGCCGGGATGGTGGCGCTGATATAGGGGGCGCCGAGCTTGGTGACGACGTCTTCCGGCACTTCGACCATGGTGACGTCGACCGAGGTCGAGAGGTCCTTGATCGAGGCCACGCCGAGGCCGGCGGACTGCAGCGTCGCGTCGAGCTGGCGGTTCTTGATCAGTTCCACGGATTCGGCAAACGGCAGGTACTCGGTCTTGGCGAGGTCGTCATAGCTCATGCCGGCGGCTGCGAAGATCGCCCGGGCATTCAGTTCGGTGCCGGATTTCGGGGCGCCGACGGAGAGCGACTTGCCCTTCAGGCTGGCCAGCGAGGTGACGCCGGATTCCTTGGAGGCAACGATCTGGATGTAGTTCGGGTAGATTGCGGCGATGCCGCGGAGCTTGTCGAGCGGCGCCTTGAAGCCGGCATCGGCATTGCCTTCCCAGGCGAGCTTGACCGAATCGCCGAGGGCCAGCGCGATCTCGCCCTTGCCCTGCTGCAGCAGGTTGAGGTTCTCGACCGAGGCCTTCGTCGACTGCACCTGGGTGCGCACGCCGGGGATCTTGTCGGCATAGATCTTCGAGAGGCCGACACCGAGCGGGTAATAGACGCCCGAGGTGCCGCCGGTCAGCACGTTGATGAATTCTTCGGCCTTCGCGGCGGTGGCGCCGAAAGCGACGGATGCGGCGATAACGGCCATCCCGGCGAGCCGGGCGGAAGTTCCAACCATGAGATTTCCTCCAGTTTATGGGTTCAGGGCACAAAGCGGCGTTGGTGCCGCTGGCCGGTACAGACAGCAACCGGCATGCCAGAAACCAGGTCGTTGATTTTGTTGATTCTTTATGTCGCCGAGTCCGCGGGCCTGGCGGCTATTCGCCAGACCGGGAAAGGGTTTGGCGAAAAATCGCCAGTTAGATTGTTGCCGGCCAGCGCAATCCGATGACTAAAAATATCCCGTATGCACCGCCCGATTGTCATAACGCTGTTATATTTTCATGATTTGATGTAAACGTTTCCACAAGGGAGGCGTGTCGTTTCGGCATGAGCCAGAAAAAAACGATAAAGGATGTGGCGGAACGTGCGGGATGCAGTATCGCGACGGTCAGTCGCGTGCTCAACGGTTCCGGACCGGCCAGCCAGGAGAAGCGCGAGCAGGTGATGCTTGCGGCGGAAGAGCTCGGTTTCCGGTTCAACGAGCTCGGCCGGTCGCTGCAGAGCCGGCGTTCGCGCACCATCGGCATCATCGTGCCGGCGCTTACCAATCCCGTCTTTGCCGAGGCGATCGAGGGTATCCAGGCCGCCGCCGACGAGGCCGGCTACCAGATCCTGCTGAACTGCGCGAATTACGAACAGGAACGCGAGCTCGATTGCGTCTCGACCCTGCTTGCCAAGCAGGTCGACGGCATCATCCTCACGGTCGGCGATCCGGAAGACTGCCCGACGCTCCGGCTGCTTGCCGAGACCGGAATTCCCTATTGCCTGATCTTCAACCAGACCGGTAGCGGCCGCCATGCGGAAGTCGGGGTCGACAATATCGCCGCCGCCCGTTCTGTCGGCGAGGCGCTGCTCGAGGCAGGGCATCGGTCGGTCGCCTTCGTCGCCGTGCGCTTCTCGAGTTCCGACCGCTCGCGGCAGCGCTATGCCGGGCTTTGCGATGCGCTGGCCGAAGCCGGCGCACCGGAACCCCGCCTGCTCGAGGTCGAGTACGAACCCCGCAACCTGAAGAACGCGCTGGCCGCGATGTTCGCCGAACAGCCGGAGACCACTGCCCTGTTCGCCTCCAACGACATGCTGGCGCTGGCCTGCATGCGGGCTCTGCGCGCCATCGGGCGCAGCGTGCCCGGCGATGTCAGCGTCATCGGTTTCGACGGCATCTCGATCGGCGATCTGGTGCATCCGCGCCTCGCCACCATCGCGACGCCCGGCCGCGAGATGGGCGCCCGCGCGGCGCGCCTGATCATCGATGCCCTGAAGGACAACCGGAAGCCGACGCCTGAAACGGTGGCGCTTCCCTTCGCGTTTCGTTCCGGAGAAAGCCTCGCGCCACCCGGGATCGGAAGTGCCGGCGGAAGAGCGGTAACTCGACCGCCGGCGGCCTTCTCAACTCCACCTGACAGCAACCAGACAAAGTGAGCAGACCATGAGAGTTTTACTTAGCGCCGCCGTCGCGGCAACCGTCGCCATCACCAGCCTTGCCCCGAGCACTACTGCCAGCGCGCAGGACGCCATCTGCTACAATTGCCCGCCGCAATGGGCTGACTGGGCCTCGATGCTCAAGGCCATCGAGTCGAAGCTCGGCTACAAGCTGCCGCACGACAACAAGAACTCCGGCCAGACCCTGAGCCAGCTGCTGGCGGAAAAGGCCTCGCCGGTCGCCGACGTCGCCTATTACGGCGTCACCTTCGGCATCAAGGCGGGCAACGAGGGCGTCGCCGCTTCCTACAAGCCGAAGGGCTATGACGAGGTCGCCGCCGGCCTGAAGGATCCGGACGGCAAGTGGATCACCGTGCATTACGGCACGCTCGGCCTGTTCGTGAACAAGGACGCCCTTGGCGGCGCCCCGGTTCCGGCCTGCTGGGCCGACCTGAAGAAGAAGGAATATGCCGGCATGGTCGGCTATCTCGACCCGTCGAGCGCCTTCGTCGGTTATGCCGGCGCCGTCGCCGTGAACCGCGCCTTCGGCGGCACGCTGGACAATTTCGATCCGGCGATCAAGTTCTTCAAGGAACTCGCCGAGAACGATCCGATCGTGCCGAAGCAGACCTCCTATGCCCGCGTGGTCTCGGGCGAGATCCCGATCCTGTTCGATTACGATTTCAACGCCTATCGCGGCAAATATACCGAGCAGGGCAATTTCGAATTCGTCCTGCCCTGCGAAGGTTCGGTGGTCGTGCCTTACGTGATGAGCCTCGTCGCCAACGGCCCGAACCCGGACAAGGGCAAGCAGATCCTCGACTTCATCATGTCCGATGAAGGCCAGGCGATCTGGACGAACGCCTACCTGAAGCCGGCCCGCCCGGTGAAGCTGCCGGCCGATGTCGCGGCGAAGTTCCTGCCCGACAGCGAGTACGAGCGGGCGACCCCGGTCGATTACGCGAAGATGGAGCAGGTCCAGAAGGCCTTCGGTGAACGCTATCTCTCCGAAGTGAAGTAAGACGGGACCGGGGGCGGCCGGCTCCTGCCGCGCCGCTCCCACCTTGTCGTCCGACGACCATGCGTAACAGCTTCACGCTTATCTGCACCCTGCCGCTGGCGGTCTTCTCGCTCGCCTTTCTCGCGCTGCCGCTGGTGCGCCTGTTCACCGCCTCCGTCGGCAGCGAGGCTGGGTTCGGCATCTATGCCGATATCCTCGCCAATCCGCGCTACATGCGCTCGCTGTTCGACACCGTGCTGGTCTCCGCCGGGGTGACGCTGGGCGCGCTGGCAATCTCGACCACCGCCGGGCTGTTCCTGACCCGCAACCGCTTTCCGGGCCGCAACCTGCTGATCGCGACGCTGACCTTTCCGCTGGCCTTTCCCGGCGTGGTGATCGGCTTCCTGATCATCCTGCTCGGCGGCCGCCAGGGGCTGGTGAACGACATCGCCAAGGAATTCTTCGGCACCCGCGTGGTCTTTGCCTATTCGGTCGCCGGACTGTTCCTCGGCTATCTCTATTTCTCCATTCCGCGCGTGCTGCTGACCGTGATGGCCGCCGCCGAGAAGCTCGACCCGGCGCGGGAGGAAGCGGCCCGCTCGCTCGGCGCCGGGCCGTTCCGGGTGCTGGTCGATGTCATCCTGCCGGGTCTCGCCCCGGCGCTGGTCGCCGCCGGCGCCATCGCCTTCGCCACCGCCATGGGCGCTTTCGGCACGGCGTTCACGCTGGCCACCGACATCGATGTGCTGCCGATGACGATCTATACCGAATTCACCCTGTCCGCGAACATCGCCATGGCCTGCGCGCTCTCCTGCGTGCTCGGGCTGGTGACGTGGGCGCTGCTGCTGGTCGGCCGCTCCTTCACCGGCGGCACCGTCGCGGCGTCGGGTTGAGGGGGCGATCATGAACTCGATGCTCAAGCCGACCACTTTGGCGCAGCTCGCGGTGACGCTCGCCGCCTGTCTCTTTCTTCTCGTACCCGCGATCCTCTCGGTGATGGCCGGGGTGACCGAGAACTATTTCCGCGGCATCTCCAGCGGCGTCACCCTCCGATGGGTGGGCGAGGTCTGGCGGCTTTATTCGGACTCGATCTGGCGCTCGATGATGATCGCCATCGTCTGTCTCGGCTTCACCCTGGTGATCGGGGTGCCGGCGGCCTACGCGCTCAACCGCTGGGCCGGGCGCACCGCGCGGGTGATCGAGGAATTCATTTCGCTGCCGCTCGCGGTGCCCGGCCTGGCGCTGGCGCTGGCGCTGCTGCAGCTCTACGGCTCCATGAAGGGCTTCCGGATTTCCTGGTGGTTCATCCTTGTCGGCCACGTGCTCTACACGCTGCCCTTCATGGTCCGCTCGGTCCTCGCGGTGTTCGCCGCCATCGATCTGAAGACGCTGGAGGAAGGGGCGGCATCCCTCGGCGCGTCCTCCTGGCGTCGGTTCCGCGATATCGCGGTGCCCAACGCCATGCCCGGCATCCTCGCCGGATCGCTGACCGTGGTGACGCTCTCCATCGGCGAGTTCAACCTGACCTGGATGCTGCATACGCCGATTACCAAGACCCTGCCGGTCGGGCTGGCCGACAGCTACGCCTCGATGCGTCTCGAGATCGCGTCCGCCTATACCCTCGTCTTCTTCGTCATGATCGTACCGCTGCTGGTCGCCCTTCAATGGGCGTCGACCAGGGCGCAGACAATCGGAAAACGCCCATGAATGCCTCCCCCCAATCCACCGGCACCCGCGTCCGTCTCACCGGCTGCGCCAAGACCTTTGCCGGGCACGTACAGGCGCTTAAGCCGACCGACATCGAGGTGTCGCCCGGCGAGATCCTCGGCCTGCTCGGCCCGTCCGGCTGCGGCAAGACGACGATGCTGCGCATCATGGCCGGGCTCGAGGACCCGGACCGGGGCGGCCGGGTGCTGTTCGACGATGACGACGTCACGCCGAAGCCCATCGAGCGGCGCAATGTCGGCATGGTGTTCCAGTCCTATGCGCTGTTCCCGAACATGAACGTGCGCGCGAATGTCGGCTATGGCCTGAAGGTCGCCGGGCTTTCCCGCGCCGAGATCGACCGCCGCGTCGACGAGGTGCTGGCGCTCTGCCAGCTCGCCGATTTCGCGTCCCGGTCGATCGACGCGCTGTCCGGCGGCCAGCGTCAGCGGGTGGCGCTGGCGCGTGCGGTGGCGCCG
>JAVKCR010000380.1:0-5102 GCA_040222645.1 Rhodospirillales bacterium | reverse complement strand
ACGCTCAGCACGGTGGTCTGGCCGATCTCCGCGACTTCCTTCGCACAGATCTCCGGCACCATGGCGAGTTGCGGCGAGATCGACATGGCATGGCCGAGACCGAGCATCACGACCCCCGCCAGCACGGCGAGCGTGCTCTGCTGGAACATGATGGCGAACAGCCCGACACCGGAGAGCGCGGTGCCGAAACCGACGAACCATCGATGCGCCTTCCAGCGGTCGGCGGCCTTGGCGAAGATGGGGGTCGCGATGATGGTGACGATCCCGTAGGCCATGAGAACGCGGCCGATGGTCGACTGGTTGTCGCCCAGCAGCTTGAGATAGAGCGGTGCCAGGTAGAACAGGAACCCGGTCAGGATGATCTTTCCCGGGATCGCCCCGAACAGGATCAGGGTGAGAAAGCGCGGATTGGAGAGCAGGGTGAAGAAATCGCCCATCCTGAGACCGCGCTTCGCGGTTCGTGTCTTACGCTCCACCTGCGGATCGATGAGGTTGACGACGAGGATGCCGGCCAGCAGCGCCAGCGCCGTCGAGACGAAGAAGGTGAGGCGAAAGCCGATCCGGTCGGCGAGAATGCCGCCGATCGCCGCGCCGCAGATGCCGGCGGCGAACACCCCGCCCATGAACAGCGCCATGCCCTGGGCCCGGTTCGAGGAATCGGTGTTGTCCGCGATGTATCCCTGGCAGGCGATATAGATCGTGGCATAGCCGAAGGCGCAGAGTCAGCGCCAGAACAGGAGGTCATAGAGACTGAGTGCCAGGCCGGTGCCGACAAAGCCGATGACCGCCGGGACAAGGCCGATCATGAACACCCGGCGCGGCCCGAACCTGTCGGCCCAGGAACCCGCAAAGGGGGTGGCGATCGCGACCATCAGCATGAAGATCGAGATCGGCAGACCTATGACCATCTCCGGCGTCAGGCCCGGGATCGGCGCATAGAGTTCCTTCACGTAGATCGGGAAGAAGGAGCGCGACAGTTCCTCGGCGAAGATGAAGATGAACAGCGGCGTGCGAATGTTGATGAGGCTGGTTTCGCGCAGCCGCTGGCGCGGGCCCTCGGACGAGAAGAACCTGAAGCGGTTCTGGATACGCTCCAGGATCTGTTCCATCTCGAGCGCGACGACGCGGTTACCCACCGTCGCCTGCACGGCCCGAACCTTGGCGAGCAATGCGTCATAGCTCGCATTGATGCTGGCGATCGTGGCGTTGAAAGCCTGCAGGAAACGGCCGATTTCGTCGTTCGAGCGGTGCTCCACGGCGAGGCTGAAATCGCCCTTGCGCAGGCGCTCAGCGACATTGTCCATCAGGCGGATCGGGGTGGTGATCGACAGGGCCACGATGATCAGCAAGACCTCGAACGTCACCAGCAGCGAGATCAGCAGCACCACGAGTATGTCGTAGAGAATTTCGGAAATGGTCTGGCGCACGAAGGCGCGGTCGACGCCGATATGCAGCACGCCGATGGAAGCCCCGTCATGCAGGATCGGCAATGCCGTGTTCTGATAGCTGGCGAGATGGTCCCAGTTCACCTTCCCGCTGGCCGACGTCTTGCGGGCAATGTCGGCCAGTTCTGCCGGGATATCGTCCGCCGAGGAAACGGAACGATAGAGTATCCCGCCCTCGGATGAGGAGACGGCGATATAGCGGATTTCGGGATGTGGCCGCTTGGCTTCGCGCAGGAAGCTGTCCATGCCGACCAGTTCGCCGAAGGGGACTCCGAGTTCGAGGGCGCGTTCGATCAGGTCGTTGACGGACTGGCCGACCGTAACCGACTTCTGTTCGATTTCCGGCACCAGCTCACGCTCGAACGCATCCAGGGCCCGCCAGGAGGCAAAGGCGGCCGCGCCGGCGAGAATAACCAGGGTCAGGGCAAACAGCCGCAGGTTGATGCGACGCGAATAGCTTTTTGCCGCGCTCGTCTCCGCCATGCCGCTCATGTCGCGGACCCTTCCTTGCGGCCGAGCGCCTCGATATGGTCGGCGGCCTCATCGATCTCGCGCTTGGCGCCGGCGGCGTAATCGCGCACGGCAAGCATGTGGGTTTCGAGTTCTGTCTTCGCTGTTCCCCCCGCATCCGGCGGATGATCGCCGGCGGCGAGGGACATCGCGGCCTGCATGCGGCGGTAGGCCGCACTCACTTCGCGCAGCAGGAGGATTACCGCGACGATCGACAGTGAACCGAAGATGGCCAATGCATAGATTGCCGCTTCGCCGAGTTCGCGCAGCATGGCGGCAACCTTGCCGTCGAAATAGCTGCGGGAATAGGTGACCGCGATTCCGCCGACCGCCTTGTCGAGATTGTTGACTAGCGGCGCGCCGACGATGAACTCGTTCTCCTCGGCAAGCGAGAAGGTGTCGGATTCGGCACGCTCAAGCGCTTCGCGCCAGGTGACAGGTATGGCCGACATGCCGTCGGCGGGGGAGGAGAACACCGCATTGCCCGCATCGTCGAACACCCGGATCGTCGCAATCAGCGGATTGATCTCGCGGGCATGGTCGAGAATCGGCTGCAGCGTATCGATGTCTTCCAGTGTGAGTCCGAGATTGAGCCCGCTCTCCACCGTGCTCTTGAGATCCAGCGAAACCACCCGCACGCGGGAATCGAGCAGTCCGGTCAACGTCTTCTGGAACTTGAAATAGTTCAGGAAAGTGACCAGCAACAGGACGAACGCCACGATCGAGACGATTGTCAGGCCGATTTTTGCGGTAAGTGAGATCTTCATGGATGCGCGATCGGTTGCGTGTGGGCAGGACCAGACAATGCCGGACAAGGTGCATACTGACTCAGCACGGCGAACGGCGCCAGCAAGAGCATTCAACCAATATACATAGCCATGCCATTTTTGCATTGCTGCGGTGCAAAGCAGATAATTGTGCAGGGCAGCATGGGAGAGCATATTCTCTCCAACAGGTTACTTAATCTTAGGAGCCGCTCAAATGGCTGAAGATATCAAGATCACCAATTCCGCCGACTACGAAGTCATCATGCGCAAGGCCCGCACCATGCAGTCGAAGGTTGTCGCCGGCATGATCGAGAACGCCGTCCGTTCCGTGGCGTCGTTCGTCGGCCGCGTGTTTGGCCTTCGCCCGGCACAACACAACATCAGCGATCTCAACGCCCATCAGATGAGCGATATCGGCGTGCGTCGCAACTGGTCGGAAACCGTCGACAGCCGCCGCGCCCGCATCAACGGCGCCGTTGGACTTTCGATCCAGTAATCAGTCCAGATCGAGTGGAAAGACCGGCCGCCTGACCCGCCTGTAAGGCAACTCGCGATAGTTCCGCGAGGTCAGGCCGCCGGCATCCACAAGTTCAACCGCCCGGGCGATCGGCTCGTAGGCGGCCCGGAAATGGTGAGCCGACTTGACGGCCAGTACGTCATAGGATGTTGGTTCCGCCCCGAGAAACCGGAAATGCTGAAGGTCGTAGACCTGCGCCTTTCGGCTGGTGACGACGATATCTATACCGCCTGACCGAAACAGGGCGGACTTCCCGAGATTGATGGCGACGCCCCGGTTCATCGGGCCGTCATGCACCATATCCCCGTCCGATACCGAGATGACACGCCCGGCAAGATTCAGCGGCGCGCCGAAGGCCGTGTCCTGCCGTCCGCCCAGCGTCACCTCCAGACTGGCGCCGGACCCGGCCGCATACAACCTCTCCGCCGCTTCCGGGTCGAAGATCAGCGAGAACGCCGCATTGCCGACATTGCCGCGGATGAGCGCCTCGAGCAGGCGTGTCGCGTCGCCATAGCCGCCGCCGCCTGGATTGTCGGAAAATTCAGCGAGAACAACGGGTTTACCGTCCCTGTTGGGTTCCCGTGCGATCTTCACGGCCTCATCCGTGCCGATCAGGCGTATGGAGAGTTCATTGCGGCGATCCCAGATCACCTTCGTCATTTCCTCGACGATATCGTGATGTCGCGACGTTTCGCCGTCGACGACCGCGATCACCGACGGACCGGTCTCGAGCGTGTCCGCCCAGGGAAAACCACCGTTGATCGAGATTGCGAGGATGCCCGGCTCATCCGCCTCGAACCGTCGCGCCATGGGTAACAGGTCGCGCATCGGGCCGCCGGGCGTGCGGCCGTGATCGGCGCCATCCAGCATCTCCCGCTTGCCGAGCAGCACCATTGGCCGGATTTCACCGGCGAGGGTGCGGGCCAGCAGGTCGGCCGCGACCTTGCCGGTCTCAAACTGGTCGACATGCGGGTAGGTGCGGTAGGAGACCATGATATCGGCCAGCCGTGCCATGTCGATCGTGACATTGGCATGCAGATCCAGCGTCACCGCGATCGGGATTGCCGGTCCGGCGATGTCGCGGATCGATTGCAGCAGCGTGCCTTCACCGTCCTCGCCGGCCTCCGACACCATGGCGCCATGCAAGGCGAGCAGGATAGCATCGTACGGACCCTCGGTCAGGGTGCTGAGTATCCGGTCGCGGACATAGTTGAACGCCTCGGCGGTTACCGGGCCAGACGGCATTGCCTGGGTGGCGATGGCCGGCACGAGTTCCCAGCCATGGCGGTCGGCCGCTTCCATGAAGGCCGCCATCTCGGAGTTCGTGCCAGCGAAGTTCGGGAAGATGTCGCCGCCCTCGAAGAACCGGCGGGCGCGGAACGCATCGAGGTCAGCCGGGGCCTTCGAAAAGGTGTTGGTCTCGTGGCTGAACATTGCTGTCAGAATGCGTTTCATCGTCGCGGCGTCTCCGGCTGCGTGGGCGTCGCGCGCCGAGTTCTTCCTCGATGACATGCAGTTTCTTGAGGAGATGGCGACGCAGTAAGCGGCCAAGCTTGCGGCCTTCCCGTGCAGCGAGCAAGTCAATCATCTCGATATGGTCGTCGATGCCGTGCGTCCAGCCGGTCGGCCGGGTGTTGGACAGGTATCGCGCCCTGAGAATGCGGGCGTTCAGCACCCGGTGCTGGTCGGCGAGCACGCCGTTGCCGGCAAGTTCCAGCAGCTTTTCGTGGATCCCCCGGTTGATGCGGAAATAGTCGGGGAGGCGGCCTTCCACGTAGCAGACCCGCATGCGTTCCGTCATGTCACGGAGCTCGGCGATCTCGTCGTCGCCCGCATTGCGGCAGGCGAGTTCGCCGGACAGCG
>JAVKCR010000379.1:0-6532 GCA_040222645.1 Rhodospirillales bacterium | reverse complement strand
GGAGGAGAGACATGCGGATCGCGGATTTCAGGACATTCGTCGTCGGCAATCCGCCGCCGGGTTTCGGCGGTCGGTACTTCATCTTCGTCAAGCTGACGACCGCCTGCGGCATCGAGGGCATCGGCGAGGTCTATGCCGCGACCTTCGGGCCGCACACGGTGGCGCGGATGATCGAGGATGTCTGTGAACGCCAGGTCATCGGTCACGATCCGCTCGACGTCGAGCTGCTCTGGCGCCGGGTCTATTCCTCGGGCTACGGCCAGCGGCCGGACATCTCGCTGATGGGGGTGCTTTCCGGCATCGAGACGGCCTGCTGGGACATCACGGGCAAGGCGATGGACAAGCCCGTCCACAAGCTGCTCGGCGGCAAGGTGCGCGAGCGCCTGCGTACCTACACCTACCTCTACCCGGAAGCGGACGAGGACGCGGCCTCCTACTATTCCGACCCCGACGCCAATGCGGAACGGGCGGCCGCCTACGTGAAGGAGGGATTCACGGCGCTCAAGTTCGACCCCGCCGGGCCCTACACCATCTTCGATCCGCACCAGCCCTCGATGTACGACCTCGACCGCTCGGAGGCGTTCCTGAAGGCGATCCGCGAGGCCGTCGGGCCGAAGGCGGATCTCCTGTTCGGCACCCACGGCCAGTTCACCCCGGCGGGGGCCATCCGAATGGGACGCCGGATCGAGAAATACGACCCCCTCTGGTTCGAGGAACCGGTTCCCGCCGAGATGCCGGAAGAGATGGCGAAGGTCGCGCGCGCCTGCCGGGTGCCGGTCGCGACCGGCGAGCGGCTGACCACCAAGTACGAGTTCGCCCGGGTGCTGGAATGCGGGGCGGCGGCGATCCTGCAGCCGGCGCTCGGCCGTGTCGGCGGCATCCTGGAGGCGAAGAAGATCGCGGCGATGGCGGAGACCCGTTACGCCCATGTCGCCCCGCACCTCTATTGCTGCCCCGTCGAGGGCGCGGCCAACATCCAGTTTGCCGCCTCGATCCCGAACTTCCTGCTGCTGGAGAGCATCCAGACCTGGGGCGGCTTCCACGGTGAATTGCTGAAGCTGCCGATCCGCTGGGAGGACGGCTATGTCATCGTGCCCGACGAACCCGGCCTCGGCATCGAGCTCGACGAGGCGGTGGCGGAGGCCAACCCCTATACCGGGACCAGGCTGCATCTCGAGGTGCAGGAGGCGGAAGCCGGCGTGCATGGCGACGACCGGTTCGCCGGGGGCTGAGCCCTCACTCCCGGCTTGACCCGGCCCGACAAGGGGTGATGCTGTGCGCCCTGTTTGTATCGGGAGGAAAACATCCATGAAGATTGCGACCATCGAGGTCGCCGGCGCGGCCCGCGTCGGTGTCGTCAGCGACGACGAGACAACCATTGCCCTTGCCCCAGCCGGGTTCGGCGATTTGGAAGACCTGATCGCCGCCGGCCGGCTCGACGAGCTGGCGAAAGCCGCCGCCGCATCGGGTGACAGCGTCGCGACCGCTGACGCCACCTACCTGCCGGTGGTGACGAAGCCGAAACGGATCGTCTGCATCGGCCGCAATTACCCGAAGATCCACCCAGTCGACGGCGTGCTGCCGCCGCCGACCGACATCAGCCTGTTCCTGAAGCTGCCGGGCGTGCTGGTCGGCCACGCTGCGCCGATCCTCAAGCCCGCGGAATCCGACTGCTACGATTACGAATGCGAGATAACCCTGATCATCGGCAAGAAGACCGGCAAGATCTCGAAGGAAGAGGCCTGGTCGGTAATCGCCGGGACCACGGTGATGAATGACGGCTCGGTGCGCGACTGGCAGAAGCACAGCGTCGACGCCGGCAAGAATTTCCGCCAGAGCGGCTCGCTGGGCCCCTGGATGACGACGCTCGATGCCATGCCGAAGCCGTATGGCGACTGGCGCATCCTGACCAAGCTCAACGGCGAGGTGATGCAGGACGGGCCGGGTTCCGACATGATCTTCGATATCCCGACGCTGCTCGCCTACATCACCAGCTTCACCGACCTCGAGCCGGGCGACGTGGTCTCGACCGGGTCGCCGGAAGGCTCCGGCGGCGGTCGCACGCCGCAGCGCTTCCTGTTCCCCGGCGACCGGCTGGAGATGAGCGTCACCGGTGTCGGCACGCTGGCCAACGAGATCGTCGCGGCCTGAACCCCGCGTCATGACACAGGCAGGGCCCGGCCGGCGCGAGTTCGTCACCCTCGTCGCGCTCTTGATCTCGCTGGTCGCGCTGTCGATCGACGCCATGCTGCCGGCGCTGTCGGCGATCGGCAGGGATCTCGGCGTCAGCGGGGAGAACGACCGCCAGCTGGTGCTGACCTTCCTGTTTCTCGGGCTGGCGATGGCGCAGCTCTTCTTCGGGCCGCTGTCCGACTCGATCGGCCGGCGGCCGGCGGTCTTCGCCGGGTTGACGGTGTTCATTATCGGTTGCCTGGTCTCGGCCTTCGCCACCTCGTTCCCGATGATGCTCGCCGGCCGCTTCCTGCAGGGGTTCGGGGCGGCAGGGCCACGCATCGTGACCGTGGCCATGGTGCGCGACGGCTACGAGGGCCGTTCCATGGCGCAGATCATGTCGCTGGTGATGATGGTCTTCATCCTGGTGCCGGCGCTGGCCCCGGGCATCGGCCAGCTGATCCTGATCTGGGCCGACTGGCGGACGATCTTCGCCTTCCTCGCCGCGCTGGCAATGGCGGGGTTCGCCTGGCTCGCGCTCCGGCAGCCGGAGACGCTGGCGCCGGACCGCCGGCGGCCGTTCTCGGTCCGCGCCATCTTCGGGGCCTTCGCCGAGACCTGCACCCACCGGGTCGCTTTCGGCTACACCATCGCCGGCGGCTTCATCTTCGGCGCCTTCGTCGGCTACCTGAACTCGGCGCAGCAGATCTACCAGGAAACCTACCCGACGGGCGAGCTGTTCGCGGTCTATTTCGGCGGCATCGCGCTGTCGCTCGGGCTCGCCTCCTGGGTGAATTCGAGGCTGGTGATGCGCCACGGCATGCGGCGCATCTCGATGCTGGCGCTGGCGGGCAAGGTGCTGGTCTCCGTCGCTGCGCTGCCGGTGGCGATGACCTTCGACGGGGTGCCGCCGCTGGCGCCGTTCGTCGCCTACCAGATCGTCTCCTTCTTCTTCGTCGGCATGCTGTTCGCCAATTTCAACTCGCTCGCCATGGAGCCGATGGGCCATATCGCGGGGTCGGCCTCGGCGGTGATCTCCTCGATGATGACCTTCATGTCGATGCTGTTCGGCGGGCTGATCGGCCAGGCCTATGACGGCACCGTCACCCCGATGATCGCCGGTTTCGCCGTTCTCGGCAGCGTCTGTCTCGCGGTGATGGTCTGGATCGAGCGCACCCGGCAGGACGATTGACGGCAACCAAAAGTTTACTTTTCCCCGCTAGGCATAGGCATCAAAGGTAGCGGAGACGACGATCATGTCCGATGAAGTCGTTCATGTCGGCCAAGTGATCTTCTCGGCTTGGGGCGGTAAAAACCTCGAGTTGGCATACAAGAAACCGAGCAGTGTGCCTGACAGGATCAACCTCGACCGAAGCTGGCGCGTGGTGGGTAGCGAGCGCGCCATAGGTTCCTTCCTGATGTCGCGTGAATCCATCGTTTCCAGCGTCGGACGGATCAATTTCACCTACAGAAGCATCCCGCTGATCAAGGTCAACAAGGCCACGGCACACCTTCTGAGGCTGCTGGTGCCGGGGGTCACCGAGATCGCCCACGCGATCAAGGGCGTCACAACCAGTGTGAAACTGGTCAATTCGATGGGGGGGAAGGTGGAGATCCGGATCGACCAGCAGCAGAAGCAGCTTGGCAGTTATTCGACAGTGAGCTACGTGGGCAAGGCCAAGGAAATGACCGGTTTTGCCGCGGCACGTGCCTTCGGCGAATACTGCCAGAAGCGCCGCAACGTCAGCAGTGTCTTCAAAAACCAGTTCCGGACCGGCATGGCCTACCAGATTGGGCAGTTCGGTGAGTTGCGCGGTTACGGCGAGGATGGCGGCGAGTATGATCTGATCGGTGAGGACCTTTTCAACGACTAGGGAACCGCAGCGTCCGATGATGGAGGATTTTCCTTAAACCTGAGAATCCGGTGCTTACCTCTCGAAGAACGCAATTCTCCGGGAAAGCCGACATGAAAGATATGACCTGCCGCCTGATCGCCCTGTTCTTTCTGGCCACGGCGCTTCCGCTGCACGCCGCCGCAGCTTCGGACGCGGAAGTTTGGCAGGCGCTGGCAGGCGGCGGCCATGTGGCGATGATCCGCCATGCCCGCGCGCCCGGCACCGGCGATCCGGCGAATTTCCGCATCGGCGATTGTTCGACCCAACGGAACCTCGATTCCAGCGGCCGCGACCAGGCCCGCGCCATCGGTGACGCCTTCCGGGCCAACGGCATCGCGGCGGCGAAAGTCTACACCAGCCAGTGGTGCCGCTGCCGCGAGACCGCCGAACTGCTCGGTCTAGGCGCGCCCGAGGATCTCACACCGCTGAATTCCTTCTTCGGTGAGCGGGCGAAGGGGCCGGGCCAGACCGAGGCGCTGCGCGACTGGCTCGGCGGTCAGGCGCAGGCCGGACCGCTGGTACTGGTCACCCACCAGGTGAACATCACCTCGTTCACGGGTGTTTATCCGTCGTCGGGCGAGATGGTGGTGTTCCGGCTCACCCCTGACAGCAAGCCGGCGGTCGTCGGTACCGTACTCGTCAGATGAGCTGGGGCAGGGTGCGCCAGAGCAGCAGCAGGCCGTAGATGCCGGAGAAGATGGTGAAGGCCTTCACATAGACCGGGTGGCTCGCGGCGAGGAACACGCGCTGGCCGATGGTGATGAAGATGACGGCTGCCGGCACCGCGACGATGAGGCCGGACAGCAGGGTCTCGTAAAGCCCCTGCAAGGCCAGCGTCGCCATCTGCACCACCGAGAACGAGAAGTAGAAATAGGCGACGACGAACCGGATCGAATGCTTGTTCTCGGAAATCGACACCGCGTAGACCGACAACAGCGCGCCGCCGAGATTGGTCAGGCCGTGAACGCCCCCCATCAGTACCTGGAACAGGCTGTCGTTCGATTGCACGAATCGGGTCAGCGCCGCGCCAAGTCGGGCCGATGACCTGAGCAGCGCCGTCGCCGTCAGCGTGAGGCCGATGAGCGCAACCAGCAGCACCGGGTCGGCCAGCCGGGTCGCCGCGAGCAGTCCCAGGCCGACTGCCGGCAGGCAGAGGACATAGAGCTTCTTCGAAATCTTCGGCGGCCGTCCGCCGGCGCGCAGCACCTGAAGCAGCGAGATCGAGGCGGAGGCCGGCAGCAGCAGCTGCAGCGTCTCCGCGAAGGGATAGCCCATCAACAACAGCGTCGGGGTGCCGAACACGAGGATTCCCATGCCGAAGACCGATTGTACGACGGCAAGCAGCGCAACGATGCCGATGACGGGGAGAAGCTCGGTGTTCATGACCTGACCGGGCGGTTCGGAAGCGGCCAACCTACGGAACGGGGATGGTAATGCAACGGGATTGTCGAGATGGCGTCCCGGCCGTCCCGGCGCCACGCTTCTTGCAGCGCAGCATCTTCCAACGCGGGGCCGGATCGCCTAGTGTCGCAATCACCGGTTTTGGAGAGGCGGCATGAAATCTTACGAACTCGTGGTCATCGGCAGCGGGCCCGCCGGTCGGCGTGCCGCGATCCAGGCGGCGAAGCTCGGACGTTCGGTGCTGGTGGTCGAGAAGGGCCGCCGCGTCGGCGGTGTCTCGGTACATACCGGCACCATCCCGTCGAAGACCCTGCGCGAGACCGTGCTCAACCTTACCGGCTGGCGGGAACGCGGCTTCTACGGCCGCGCCTACAGGGTGAAGCAGCGCATCGGCGTCGAGGATCTGATGATGCGCCTGCACAAGACCCTCGACCACGAGGTCGACGTCCTCGAACACCAGTTCGCCCGCAACGCGGTGGAGACCATGGCCGGCGAGGCGCGCTTTCTCGACCCGCACAGGCTCGAGGTGACGGGCGACGGCGGGGAGATCCACCATATCGGCGCGGAACGGGTGCTGATCGCGGTTGGCACCCGGCCCTACCGGCCCGACGACGTGCCGTTCGACGGCGAGCATATCTTCGATTCCGACGAGATCATCGAGGTGCCGCGCCTGCCGCGCAGCATGACGGTGATCGGCGCCGGGGTGATCGGCGTCGAATACGCCACCATCTTCAGTGCGCTGGACGTGGCTGTGACCCTGGTCGAGCCGCGCGAGACATTCCTCGATTTCATCGATTCGGAGATCATCGCCGATTTCACCCATGACCTGCGCGACCGGGGCATGACGATCCGGCTGGGCTCGGCGGTCGACTCGATCCGCATCGAGAACGGCATGACCGTCACCCGCCTTGCCGACGGGCGCATGGCGCGGACCGAGATGCTGCTCTATGCCGCCGGGCGCACCGGCGCCACCGACACGCTGGGCCTTGATAGCTGCGGGCTCGAGTTCGACAGCCGGGGCCGCCTCACGGTCGATCCGAAGACCTTCCAGACCGGCGTGCCGC
>JAVKCR010000378.1:0-5390 GCA_040222645.1 Rhodospirillales bacterium | reverse complement strand
TAGGGACTCAGGCCCGCCATGTTGAGACCTCCGACACAGACGAATCGCATCCGGCTCTCGCTGCGATCGATGATCCGGGCGACGATCGTCGGCAGGCCGCCGACCATGAACATCACGAGAGTGGGATGCGCGATGATGGCGATCATCATGGCGACCAGCCACCACAGCATCGTCAGCATCAGGTTGCCGCCCTGCTTCTTCTTCTTTGCTCCGCCGCGGCTGATTTTCTTCGCGTTCCTGGCCATGGATCAGAACATCCTTCCGGCACTCAGCATGACCAGGGCCGTCATTCCGATCAGCAGGGAGATGATGGCGGCGGTCTGCTGACCATAGAGACGGGCCTCGATCTTCCGGCGGTCCTCGCCGGTTTCGATCTCGGTCGCCTCGGCCTGGGCCTGGCGGAATTCCTCGATGGCGTTCTCGTAACCCCTGTCGTCGGTCTGGCGATTCTCCGAGTTCTCGATCAGGTTGTAGATGTCCGGCAAACTGCCGCGCCGGACCATCTTCGGGATCTCCCGCTCGAGGTTCTTGCGCTGGGTCCGGCTGTGATAGCTGTTGATCGCCGGCTGTGCGATACCACCGATCCAGCTTGCCAGGCCGAACACGGTTTCCGGGCCGAGCCGCCATTGCAGCATCGCGAGCAGCGACAGCATGCCGAGCGTCGCCCGCTCCTTGTTGCCGTCCATCAGCGCCTCGATCTGCTTGTCGACATTCTGGTCGAAGCGGCTCTTGACGAAAGCGGCGATATGCCGGTCAACGGGCATCACCGACTTGTCGACACGTTTCGACGCCCGGTCCAGTGCCGGCAGGATTTCCGCGATATCCAGCACGTAATCGCGCTCGATCAGGGGCGAGCGGCAGGGCGCAACCGGCATGAGTTCGTAGATACAGCGTTCAATGCCGCTGCCCATGCCGGGCTGGCGCACGAACTTCTCGATGTTCTTCGCAGTCTCCACGAGGATCGTGTGCTCCGGCAGGTATTCCGGCTGCGATTCTGCCCAGTACCGCACCATGTCCTTGCGAATGAGGTCGGCGAAGTTCTGCCCCGCCGACTGGTCGTTCTCGATCAGCCAGCCGAGACCTTCCGGCATGGCGGTGATGTTGCGGAACCGGATCGGCCCGTACGGATCGAGCGCCATGCAGATGCGCGCGAGCAGCGTGTCGTCATCCTGCCCGCTGGACGCCTCGTCGGCGGTGGCGTCACGGACCGCGGCGCCGATACGTTCGGAGGTGTCCTTGTCTTCCAGCGCGTGACGCAGCCACACCTCGATAACGCCTTCGCGGGCGATCTTGAGGCCGGCCGCCCAGTTCTGGCTGATCGCGCGCGCCAGCGACCGTTTCTGGGAATATTTCTTGCCCGCGAACTCGAAGGGTTGCTTGGCCCGGCGCGCCCGAGTCATCTGGCCCGGCGTCAACCTGCGGCCGGACAGCCAGAGATCGAGCTTCTCGAGGTTCCAGCGATCCTTCGCCTCGTCGCTCAGCAGGCCCCGCAGCAGTTCGAGCATGGTGTCGCCAAGGCTGGTCTCGCCGACCAGGACCTTGAACGAGGAATCGGCGATCTTCTGGTCGATCAGCGCATTCTCGTCGAGGGTCGATGCCGGGTTCCGCCCGGCAATCATGAACATCAGGGTGGCGCCCAGGGAATACATGTCATTGCGGAAGTCTCCGCGGCCCCGCGCGATGGGCGGTGTTGCCCCGGAACTGACCGGCTCGAACAGGGCGTGCTGATCGAAGGCCGGCGGCGCGGTCGTGCAATCACCCAGCACGACCTGGGTCCGGCCCTCGTCGAGATAGTAGATGTTGTCGGGCCGGATGGCACGATGCACCACGTTGCGCGCGGCCAGTTCCCGCAAGCCCGAGTACAGCGGTGCGACGATCTTTTCCTTCGCGTCCATCGGATCGATGGGTGTCCGGGTCTCGGAAAGACCACGCATGAACTTGCCGCCCATCGGCAGCTGGTAGATCACCGCGATCGTGCGCCGGTCGAAGGGAGGCCATTCGACGACACCCCATTCGATCAGGCTCAGCAATCCGGGAGCCGACGAACCTCGCAGTTTCCGCATCTCTTCGATGCGCGGCGTCAGTTCCGGCTTGCAGACCAGCGCATAGAGCTGGCGCGCCGCATCCCGCCTGTCCGTAACGGCATAGGCGGCGGCGTTCGGCAAGTCGAGTTCCGGTATCGGCGATGCCGGATCGATCATGAACCGATCGCGCAGAACAGGCTTGCCGTTGCTTATGGTGCCGCCAGTCAGTCGGTCGTCGGTTGGAGCCTTCGCCATCTTCCATCGCAGCTGTCAGAATACGTCGTGCAGCAGCCTAACCCAAGCGGGCCGGGGCTAGGTAAAAAACTTCAGATCACACCCGCATTGCGAAGTCTTTCGAGTTCCGCCGCATCGGCGCCGAGCATGTCCCGCAGCACTTCGTCGGTATGCTGACCGAGCAGGGGAGCGCCGCGGCGATAGGTCGGCGGCGTCGACGACATCTTCACCGGGTTGGCAATCACCGGGTAATCGACGCCGAGACCCTGGTGCCGGATCGTCTGCACCATGCCGCGGGCGCGGATATGCGGATCGGCGAAGGCCTGCGGCACATCGTTGACCGGCGCCGCCGGCACCTTGCGCGCCTCGAAGCCCTCCAGCCAGTGGCCGGTCGGATGCTGCGTGAACATCGCGCGCAGGATCGCGGTCAGTTCCACCCGGTTCTCGACACGCGCCGGGTTGCTGGCGAACTTCGCGTCATCCGCCATCTCCGGCTTGCCGCCAAGGATGCAGATCTGGCGGAACTGCCGGTCATTGCCACAGGCAAGGATGAAATAGCCGTCGGACGACGGGAAGACGTCATAGGGCACGATGTTCGGATGCGCATTGCCCCGACGTTCCGGCTTCTTGCCGGATATCAGGTAGTTCATGCCCTCGTTGGTCATCCAGGCCAGCTGGGTCTCCAGCAGGGAGAGGTCGATATGCTGGCCTTCGCCGGTGCGGTCGCGATGGCGGAGCGCGGCGAGGATCGCGGTCGCGGCATACATGCCGCACATGATATCCGCGATGCCGACGCCGACCTTCATCGGATCGCCGTCGACGGCGCCGGTCAGCGACATGATGCCGCCCATGCCCTGGGCGAGGAAATCGTATCCCGCCCGTCCCGCGTAGGGCCCGGTCTGGCCGAAACCGGTGATCGAGCAATAGACCAGCGACGGAAACCGTTCCTTCAGATCATCATAGCCAAGTCCGTATTTCGCGAGCCCGCCGGTCTTGTAGTTCTCGGTCAGGATGTCGCACTTCGCGATCATGCGGAGCGCCAGTTCCCGGCCTTCCCCGGTCGAGATGTCCAGCGTGACCGAGCGCTTGTTCCGGTTCGCGCAAAGGTAATAGGCACTCTCGTTACTCGGGTTGCCCTCGGCATCCTTGAGGTAGGGCGGGCCCCACTTGCGCGTATCGTCGCCTACGCCCGGCCGCTCGATCTTGATCACGTCGGCGCCGAGATCGGCGAGATACTGGGTGCAGGTCGGTCCGGCGAGGATCCGGGTCAGGTCGAATATGCTGACGCCGTCAAGCGGACCCGTGGCGGTGGTCGTGTCGTTCATCCCGTGTCGTATCCTGGTTGCGAAGGTTCCGTGATGGGTAATTCTCAGCCCTGCAGGCGCGCCGCGTCGAGCGCCGATTGCAAAATCCAGGCGGCCGCCGCGCGATCGACGACTTCCGCCCGCTTGGCCCGGCTCAGGTCAGCCTCGCCGGTCAGCACGCGCTCGACCGCGACCGTGGACAGGCGCTCGTCCTGGAAAAAGACCGGCAGGTCGATCGCGGGTTCGATATTGCGGGCGAACTGGCGCGTCGATTGCGCCCGGGGCCCCTCGCTGCCGTCCATGTTGAGAGGCATGCCGATGACCAGCCCGACCACCTTGTTGTCCGCCACCAGCTTCACCAGCGACGCCAAGTCGTCGGCCAGTTTCCGCCGCCGGATGAGCACCAGCGGCGAGGCGATCATCCAGCTCATGTCCGAAATTGCCACGCCGACGGTCTTCTTGCCGACATCGAGACCGAGTAAAGCGCCCTTGCCCCCCGTCAATCGCTTGAGGTCTGTTATCCGTTCGGCAATCATGCGCCAGAGGTTCCTGCAGAAAACGAAGGATGGTTCTATGGCCGGTCGGACCGGCTGTCACGGACACATTACCCGATGGATGGTGGTGGCGATTGCCCTGGCCAGCCTGACATTCGCAATCCCCGCGGCGGCGGCCGACGAGGACGAGGCTCTGCGCGCCTCGCTCTCACAATATCCGCTCGACGAGGATGTCGGCGCGTTCCGGGTTTCCGTGCGGGCGGCGAATGTCCGCGAGCGGCCGGAAACCAACTCGGCGCGCACGCAGTTGCTGAAGCGCGGCGCGCTGGTCAAGTCGCTCGGCCGGGTCAAGGCGACCCGCTGGTACGCCGTTGAACTGGACCATGCCTTCATCGGCTTCATGTACGACAAGACCCTTGAACCGGTGCCGGATTCCGAGCTCTCCGAGGCGCAGCGCCAGGATCTCGGGCTGGAACCGCCGGAGAATCCGCTTGAGGGCGTCTCCATCGAGGAGATGGCCGGCGCCTTCGTTGCCCAGGGCCGCGATCTCGCGATCCGCGCCAAGCCGGCCGGCGACAGCCGCACGGTGGGCAGGCTGCACCGCGGCGAACGCATCGACGCGATCGGCCGGGTTGCCGACGCACCGGACTGGGTCGCCGTCGGCAATGACGGCGAAGCGGTCGGCTTCATGCCGGAGAAGGGGCTGATGCGCGTCGTCGACGCCGGCCTGAGCCAGCCGATGAACGGCAAGCTGCAGATCGACGGCGGCATCACCTGCGTCTACGAACTCGCCTTCAAGGGGCGCAGCGCCGTCACCGGCGAGGTCTTCGGCTCGGCCGACTACACCGCCAACCTCGCCTGCACCCGCAACGGCATCCTCGAGATGTTCTCGGCGATGATGTTCATCATCGAGGGCTCGCGCCAGACCGACAAGGGCGACGTCCACCAGGTCAATCTCGACATCCTGCCGCTCGGCGATGCCGAACGGCCGTTCTCGGTGATCATGGGCTACAACTCCACCGCCGGCACCATCGCCTACGAGACCTCGAGCAGCGCCAACCTGGTGCGGCGGCGCTTCACCTCGGAACGCCCGGCGACCTCGATCACCGAGACCTTGTCCGCGGCCATCGAGATCGGCCTCAACGCGCTGAACGAGACCGCCTGGAGCGAGATCGCCGGGCTCTGACCCTCAGGCGTCCGGCCAGCCGCTGACCGCCTTCACCTCGAGGAAGTCCTCGAGACCGAACACCCCGCCCTCGCGGCCGTTGCCCGACGCCTTCATGCCGCCAAAGGGGCTGCCCGCCGCGCGTGAGGTCCCGTTCATCTCGACCATG
>JAVKCR010000377.1:0-9606 GCA_040222645.1 Rhodospirillales bacterium | reverse complement strand
ATGGAAAAGCCTTCCCCGAGAGTGTCAGGCGCCAGATCGAATCTGTTGAATTCGAGGGGGTGGCCATACAGATTTCCGAAGGCAAGGAGGCGGCTGCCCGTGTGTCGGCTCCCGTCATGGGGTCTGACGGCCGGCCCGTCGGTACCATGACGCTTGTCATTCCGAGTTACCGGTACGACCCGGCAAAAGTCGCAACCTATTCGGATGCGTTGCTTCAGCGGACCAAGGATCTCTCCAGGGCGCTGGGCTCCCGTTTTCTCGGCGGTGGAACGAGCGGGTCCTGGCATGCCGGGATGGCGGCGATTGCAGGAATAGTTGGCGAACGCGCGCTCGGCTTCTCGGCAACTCCCGCCATGGGAGGCGGCAGCCAGAACCTTGAAGACATACATGCCGGCAAGGGGGCCTACTGCCTGACCACCCTGTCCAGCCTGATTCACGCTTACGATGGTGCAAAGCCCTACAAGTACAAGCATGACAAGCTTCGTGCGTTGATGAATGTATCCACGATGGACCTTCAGATCGTGGTCAGAACAGACCTCGACATCTCCAGGTTCAAGGATATCGCCTCCTTCCGAATTTCCCCGGGCCAGCAAGGCTTCTCGACCAGTGAAACTTTTTATGAACTGCTGGAAGTGTGCGGGCTTTCCGAGAAGAAAATCACAGCTGCCGGTGGAGAGGTTATCCATCTGGAATATGTCGAGGCGAAACGGCAGTTCCTCGAGGGAGATATCGATGTTCTGGTCTGGTTCACCGGCATGCCGAACGTCCTGCTGCACGACTTCGACGAATCCAAGGCACGCATGCTGATGCTCGATCCGGAGATCTGTGAGGCGATGGTGACAAGATGCCCGGCTTACAGTTGTGTGACCATCTCCAAGAATATGTACCCTTGGCTCAGCGAGGACATCCAGGCCCTACGGGTGCCGACGACGATGGTGACGCACAAAGACCGCGCGAACAGTGAAGTCTACAAGGTGACAAAAACGGTCTTTGAACAGCGAGCAGACCTTATGAAGATATCCAATGCCTTCACATCGCTCACGATGGATTTCGCCAGACAGACTTCCTCGGTTCCGATTCATGACGGAGCCTTGATGTACTGGGAAGAAAGTTAGTCCGGGGCGGAAATCGATTGCGTCTGACCCGGAAGATTCCACCAGCAGAACTGAAGCAATTCATCCACATTTCTTCGTGCTGAATGGTTTCGGCAAGCGGAAGTCTTGATCGTGGCTCTCCTGACCAGATCCTGCCCCAAGAAGTGGTCCATGTCTTCGATGCTCAGACCGTTGTCGGTTCGCAGCAGAGACGACATTTCGACCGGGTGCCGCTTGATGATGTTGGCGAGGATGGAGGGTACGCGCCTCGCCATCGCCAGCAATTCGTCCGGATCGCATTCGAGGATCTGCGCTACAATCCCGTTTGACCTCCAGGTATGGCTCGATTTGCACGCTTCGTTCTTCACGGTATTCCCACCATGTAACCCTGCGGGGCAATGGGTAGGCTCAGGCGTTTTTCAGCAATACGGATTATCGATAGTACCGGGACCTTTCGATCGATCAATGCGGTCAGAGCGTAGTGTGCGTTCTAGGCTGGCGCCTGATGCCGAACCATGTCCACCTGAGTCCAACCCGGCCGTACAAGGATGCCCTGCGCAGGGCGCCGTCGCGTGTTCACTAGATGTATGTGGGAAATATCCACTTATGGTTTTTGGCGGATTCACGTACCTGTCAGAGAGGAGCGGAACCCGCGAATCGACCACAGTTTCAAATAGCCAAAAATGCGATCAATGGTCGCTATATGGTCGTTACCCTATTCTTATCGGAACAAGAAACTCTTCTAACTAATTGAAAAATATGGTGCCGGCTGCAGGATTTGAACCCGCGACCCCCTGATTACAAATCAGGTGCTCTACCAACTGAGCTAAGCCGGCCCGCGTTTGGCGGTGCTCGCGGTTGTTTAGCCGAAAAGTTCGAGCGTGAAAAGCGGGCTTGGCGGCTTGCGCAATTGCGGTTTGCCGCACTTGCCGGGGCAGGCCTTCCGGGCGAGGCTCAAGCTTCCGGCGCTGCATCCTGCAGCCGCCGAAAGGACATATCGAGGAAACCGCCATGACATCGACCCTGAAACGTTATCTGCTGCCGTTCGCGGGGCTCGCGCTCGGCACAGTTCTGGTCGCGGCGCCCGTCGCCGTCGGTCCCGCCGGCATCCAGTCCGGCTATCCGTCTGCCCTGGCCCAGGAGAAGGGCAAGAAGGACGAGAAGGCCAAGGGCGGCAAGGAAGAGAAAGTCAAGTCGGACAAGAAGGAAAAGGACGCCAAGGCGGCCGACGACAAGTCCTGCACCAGGGACAAGCCCTGCAACGACGACAATGACAGCCGGAAGTCCGACGACGGCAAGGCGAAGAAGGACGAGAAATCAAAGAAGGACGAGAAGTCCAAGAAGAAAAGCTGACCGTCGGCTCGGGCCCCGACCCGGGCCTCAGAGAATGAGGCTCGGGTTCCTGAGCGGCAGGTCGCACTCGATGAGGTTGGTCTGGCGCACCACGATCTCCCAGCCATCGCCCTTGCGGCGGAGGTAATGCGCGTTCCAGCCCGATATCCGGCGCAGTTCGCCGTCGCGCAGTTCCGTCGTGAGAAACGTCGACCGCGTCATCAGCGCATCTCCCTCGTCCGGCACCGCGAAGACCTCGACGTTGGTCACCATGCGGATTGTCCGTGCCCGCGGCTGCTGCGACCAGGCATAGTCGGTCTCCAGCCGGTAGACCCGGTCCTCCATCCGGCGGCGGTCGTCGAACAGCACCGCGATCTCGCGCCGCGGGTCGCCGGCGGGGTCGGTCGAGGGCGCCCAGCAGACGCATTCCGGGGCGAACATGGCGAGCCAGTCGCCGAGCCGCCATTCGTCGAGCAGGCGGGCCTCGCGCTCCAGCAGCCGCCGGCAGGAATCGCGGGTGCCCTGGTCGTGGATCTCGCGGCCGTCGGTGCGCCAGTCGCGGAAGGTCTCGACCAGCCAGTGATGGAAGGCCCCGTCGAGATACCAGGAGGAGGTTGCGGGATCGTGCGTCTCGCTCATCGTCGCGTCCTCCTTCTCAGCGCTTCAGGGCGATGACGGGCTCGGCCGTCATCAGCCGTTGCCACTCGCGGATATAGCGCCGCATGAAGACCTCGTCGGTGGCAGGTCCGGTGATGGTGCCGTCCTCGAGTTCGCGCACACGGCCGGGGATGCCGAGGCCGCGATGCATGTAGACCCACTCGTCCTCGAAGGCTTCCAGCCCGCGCTGGATCTGCTCGAAATTGGTCAGGTCGTCGACCTCGCCGAAATTCGGGAAGCTCTCCTGCGTGCGCATGCGCAAGAGGTTGAGCGCATCCACCGTGCCGCCGAGTTCGTTTTCGGTATCGACGATGCGGGTGCCGTACCAGGTCGAATCCGTCTCGTTGACCGAGACCGGCTGCAGGACCTGGATATGGTTGCCGAGGATCAGGAGGTTCGGGAAGACGTTGATGTTCATCGGCGGGGCGGAGACGAGGTCGAGGGCGGCATCGGCCTTGTCGCCCAGCTTTGCCCGGATCTCCGCCTCGTGCGGTTCCATGCCGGGATGCGCACCCTCGCTTTCCCAGAGCGCGCCGGGGCGCTTGTCCATCGCCGGGCGCTTGTCCTTGTAGTGGTGGCCGTTGCCGGTATAGCGGACATGGATCGGCCCGTCGTCCGGCCGGTTCTTGTAATAGGTCATGCCCTTGTTGTCGGTGTTGAACCGGTTCTCGGTCATCAGGAGCGAGCGGTGCGAGAACACCACGTGGTAGCCGTCCGCGGAATTGTCGTAGGCGAGCTTCCAGTTCCCCTTGAACTTCAACCGGTTGGCCTCGCAGAGCTCGATCTTGCCGCCGGGATGCCGGTCGAGCCAGTCGTCGAGCGGCTCGCGGATATGGCCGAGCCAGTCGGTTACCGGTGCGGCCTCCGGGTTCAGCGTTGCGAAGATGAAACCGCGATAGCTCTCGACCCGCGGCGCCTGGGCGAGGTTGAAGCGTGAATCGTTGACGCCCTCGGCATAGCCCTCCGGCCAGGGCACGGAATTCAGCGTGCCGTCGCTGCGGTAGGTCCAGCCGTGATAGGCGCACTGGAACAGCTTGGCCGAGCCCTTCGCCTTGCGGCAGACTGTAGAGCCGCGATGGGTGCAGCGGTTGAACAGCAGGTGGATCGCGCCGTCCGCACCGCGCGAGAGGATGACCGGGCGCAGCCCGAGCTTGGCGGTGACGAAGTCGTGCGGCGCCGGGATCTGGCTCTCGTGGCCGACATAGACCCAGTTCGCGCCGAAGATGCGCTGCATCTCGATCTCGAAGATCGCCGGGTCGGTATAGATCAGCCGGTGCACCCGGTCCTCGGCGACCAGCGCCTCGAGGTCGGGCAGCGCCGGCGACCTGGCGGCGAGGGGAGAGGGATATTCGAGCGGCATGTGTCTGCTCCGGTTTCGGGGCGTCAGAAGAAGTCGAGATATTCGTTCATTTCCCACCGCGTGATGCCGGCGGGATGGCCGGTCGGCCCGAGTTCGCCGGATTGCGTCTCGAAGCGCCCGGCCTCCGAGCGTTTCAGGCCGAGATAGTAGTCGGCATAGCGATCGCCAAAGGTACGGCGGTAGAAGGCGGACCCGTCGAGGGCGTCGAGCGATGAAGTGAGCGAGGTCGGCAGCATCGGCCGGTCGGCCTCGTAGGGGTTGGTGTCGGCGGGTGGCGGGGCGAGCCCGCGTTCGAGCCCGTCCAGCCCGGCGGCGATCTGGGCGGCGAAGAAGAGTTAGGGGTTGGCGGCGGGCTCGACGAGGCGGTTCTCGATGCGGCTGCCGGGGTCGCCGAAGCCGCCGAGGGTGCGCAGCATGACGCCGCGATGGTCGTGACCGCGGCAGACCCGGTCGGGGGCCAGCGAGTTGGCGCGGAAACGGCGGTAGCCGTTGATGGTTGGCGTGGCGAAGACCGCACCCTCGACCGCGTGTTCCATCAGCCCGGCCAGCCAGGCGAGACCGGCCGAGGAGAGGTCTTCGCCCGCGTCGGTTTCCGGCATCATCAGGTTCGCCCCGCCATCGAGCGCGGCAAGCGATTGGTGGAGATGCCAGCCGCTCGGGAAGGCCCCGTCGATGCCCGGCCAGCACATGAAGGAGGCGAGATGCCCCGCCCGCCGGCAGATTTGCCGGGTGGCGGTGCGGAACAGCACGAAATCGTCGGCGGCCTTCAGCGCGGCTTCCGCCCCGAAGGTGCATTCCACCTGGCCCGCGCCGAACTCGTTCTCGATGGAGCGGAGCGGCAGGCCGAGCGCCTCCCACGTCGCGGCAAGGCGATGCAGCAGCGGCTGCACCCGGTCGATGTTGGATTCGGAGTGGTAGGACGCGCCGGGATCGACGGGCAGGCAGGCGGGGGCGGCTCCCTTCATGCCGGGCGTGGCGATCTGCGGGGCGGTGAGGTCCGGGTCGACCAGCCTGTAGAGATACCATTCGATCTCGAGCCCGACACGGAAGAACATCCCCTTGCCGGCGAGCCTTGCTGCCTGGTCGCGCAGCAGGCGGCGGGAGGAGAAGAAGAAGGGCCTGCCGTCGGTGAAATATTCGTCGCAGAGCATCCAGGCGGTGCCCGGCGCCCAGGGCAGCAGGCGGAAGGTCGCGGGGTCGGGCACGATGACGAGGTTGGGGGAACCGGTCATCTCGTCGAGCCCCATGCCGCCGCCGCGGACGAAGGAGGAGAAGACCCGGTTGCCCGACGCATCCAGCGTGAAGGTCGCGACGTTGATGTTGTAGCCGTTGACCAGCGCCTCGGCGAAGGCCGCCGCGGATACCTGCTTGGCGCGGGTGTGGCCGTGGCTGTCGACCCAGACCAGCCGGATGAGGCGGATGCCCTTCGCGGCGACGCGGGCCAACGCCTCCTTCGCGAGCCGGCGATCGTCGTCGCTCCAGAGCCCGTGCCGTTCGATGAAACCGTTCAAATTCGCTTCCCGCGTGACGCCGTTGTTCCCGATCGAAGGCGGTACTCTGCCACAGCGGCCGGGGCGCTGTCTTATCCGGCAGGCCGCCGCATGTTCCGATCGTCCGATTTTCTTGCCCGGACTCTGCCGCGAACCTAGAATCCGGCTTCAGGAGGTGGTTTGGTCATGTCGTTGCCGCTGGCGTTTCTCCATGGCGAGTTCGGGCGCGTCGGCCTGGTCGACATGGATTCGGGGCTGGCCCCGCATGTGCACCGCCACAGCCATTTCATCTTCAACATCTCCGGCGGCGAGGTGACCTTCCGGATCGGTGGACGCGATGCTGTCGTTTCTGCCGATACCGCACTGCTGATCGCCCCCTGGCGCCAGCATGGCTGGCGGGGACCGGCGCCGGGGCAGGGGCCGGTGCTGTTCGTCACCTTCTATATCGAACCCGGCTGGCTTGCAGGGCTTGCCGCTCGTGAGTGCGGCCAGGCGCGCCCGCCGGTCGCCCCGCATGCGCCGGAACCGGTGATCCCCGTCACCCCCGACCTCAAGGCAATGGTGCATGGCCTGGCCGACAGCCTGCTCGCCATCCATCGCGACGAGGCGGCGGCAGTCAAGCTGGTCACCGCGATCTGCTCGCTCGTCGCCCGCCGTCACCTGGCGGCCGGCCTGGCGCCGGACCGGGTCCCCCGGCGGCTGCACGATTTCCGCATCCGCCGGGCGCTCGCCCGGCTCGATGACCCGGCGAGCGGCGGCCGGCTGGACGAGATCGCGGACGAGGTCGGGCTGTCGCGGTCGCACTTCTTCGCGCTGTTCCGGCGCTCGACCGGCTTCAGCCCGCAATTCTACATCAACGTCTCACGCATGGAATCGGCGATCCACGGCCTGGTGCGGACCGACGCGCCCCTCGCCGAGCTGGCGGACAGTCTCGGCTTCTCCACCCAGGGCAATTTCACCCGCTTCTTCCGCCAGCAGCTCGGCGTCACGCCGGACCGTTTCCGCAGCGCCGCGACGGGCATCTGACTCTCAGGCGCCAGTGACGAAATCCCGGAAACGTCTTGCGACCTCGCGCGGCTTCACCGTCGGCCGGCCGAGCGGCGAGAGCGAGCCCGGGGCGATGCGGAGATGGATCATGGTGGGGCCCGTGCCGGGGAGACGGGAAATGGCCTGCGCCATTGCCATCTCGAAGCTCGACCGGCTGTCGGCGGTCAGGCTGAGGCCGTAATTGCAGGCGCGCGCCACGCCGGCGAAATCGACGATCGGAGAGACGGTCGCCTGGCCGCCGGTCGAATCGTGAACCCCGTTGTCGAGCACCACGTGGACCAGGTTGGAATCGGCTTCCGCACCGATGGTGGCGAAGGCGCCGAGCTTCATCAGCGCCGCCCCGTCGCCGTCGAGCACGATCACCGGCCGCCGTGCGTTGAGCGCCAGACCGAGGCCGACGCCGGAGGCCCCACCCATGGCGCCGACCATGTAGAGATGCTGCGCCCGGTCGGCGAGCGTGAACAATTCGCGCCCGCATTTGCCGGTGGTGGCGATGATGGCCGCCTCATCCGGCACGATGGCGAGCAGCGCCTCGAGCGCACCGGCGCGGGTTGTCATGCCGGCACTGTCCGAAAGATCGATGATATCGCGCGCCTCGCGGGCGGAAACCGGAACCTGGTCGAGGTCGTTCTCGGCCACCGTGCCCTTCTTCATGACGAAGGCGAAGGGATGCTGGAACCGGTCCATGGAGGCTGTCGCCTCGTCGATCGCACGCTGGCAGTCGGCAGCGTCCGACGGGAAGGGGCGGTGCGGGATCTGGATGGTTTCCAGCAGGCGCTGGGTGATCTGGCCCATCAGTTCATGCTGCGGCTCGTCCTTCAGACCGGGCTGGCCGCGCCAGGTGGTGACGAACAGCGTCGGGATCGCGAAGGGGTGGTTGAGCGAGGTGAGCGGGTTGACCGCGTTGCCGAGCCCGGAATTCTGGCAGATCACCGCCGTCCGGCGCCCGGCAAGCCAGGCCCCGGCGGCAATCGCCACGGCCTCGCCCTCGCTGGCGGCGCCGACATATTTGAGGTCGCGGCGCGTGATCACCCGGTTGATGACGGGCGTGAGGAAGGAGCAGGGAACCCCCGCATAGAAGTCGATCCCGGCCTCGCGGGCGGGATCGAGGAAATCGTCGGCCTGGATCATGCGGGAGAGACTATATCCGCGGTTTCATTCGGCAAGCGGTTCAGGCGCGGAGCGCCTTGGGGCGCTTGCCGGCCTGCGGCAGGTAGTGGGCTTCCGCGTCGGCCAGTTCGGCATTGCCGGCGATGCGGAAGACTTCCTTCACGCTCGGCAATTCTGCCTCGATGCCGGCCAGCGTCTGGGTCTCGAAGATCCGGCGGCTGACATCCTGCATGGCGGCGATCACGGCGCGGAGATTGTGATTGGCCCAGATCACGGTGGAGATACCGGCGGCGCGGAAGTCCTCGGTCGGCGTCGCGTAATACATGGTCGGCACGATGACCACCGGGCTGCGGTTTGCCCATTCGCGGGTGAAGGCGAAGATTTCCGCCGGGTCGGCCTTCTTGGAATGGATCAGGATCGCGTCGGCCCCGGCCGCATGGTAGGCCTCGGCCCGGCGCAGCGCCTCGTCTACCCCCCAGCCGGAAATCAGCGCCTCGACGCGGGCGACGATGGCGAAATCGTCGTCGAGCTGTGAATCCTTGCCGGCCTTGATCTTGCCGCAGAACTCGTCGATGTCGGCCAGCGGCTGGGCTTCGCCGAGGAAGGAATTGGTCTTCGGGAACAGCTTGTCCTCGATGCAGACACCGGCGATGCCGCGCTGGCAGAGCTTGGTCACCAGCCGGCGCATGTTGTTGAAGTTGCCGTAGCCGGTATCCCCGTCGAGAAGGATGGGTATCTCGGTCGCATCCGCCATGAACTCGATCACCTCGAGCACCTGCGTCCATGACGCCTCGTTGCTGTCGCGCACCCCGAGCGCCGAGGAGATCGACAGGCCCGATGCCCAGATTCCCTCGAAGCCGGTTTCCTCGACGATCTTCGCCGACAGCCCGTTATGGGCTTCCATCAGGAAGCGCAGTTCCTGGCTCGCCAGGATGTCGCGGAGCCGGGCAAACTTGCTGGCGGGCCGGCCGCCGGCGGCGGCCTTCGGGAAGGGGTGCAGGGACATGGGGGAAACCTCAGATATAGATTATATGTATAGCATCTATAGATGCATTGCATAGTGCTATCGCAGCATTCTCGGCATTGCAATGGCGGATCGGCATACGAGCGCGTACAATCCGTCACTAATTCTCGAAGGGAGCCTTGATGCTGACGGATGTGACGGTGCTGGATTACGCGGCGCTGGCCTGGTTTTTCGGGGTCTGGATCGGCTATACGCGCTTCTGCGACATGGGCGCGGAAAGCGGGGGGCTGCGCAACCTGCAACAGGTGATGCACCGCCACCGGGTGCTCTGGATGGAGCAGATGATCGCGCGCGACAACCGGATGATCGATGGGCGCATCATCGGCAATTTGACCTCGGGCGCGACCTTCATGGCCTCGACGACGATCTTCCTGCTTGCCGGCGTGGTCGCTCTGCTCGGCGCCAGCGACCGGGCGATCGACGCCTTCGCCGAGTTCGCCTTCGCGGTGCAGACGTCGAAAGCCTTCTTCGAAGCGAAGCTGCTGATCCTCG
>JAVKCR010000376.1:0-4215 GCA_040222645.1 Rhodospirillales bacterium | reverse complement strand
CGAGGCGCTGCCCGGCGACATCTACCGGCGCTGGGAGGCCGCGACCGGCACCTCGATCCTCGACGGCATCGGCTCGACCGAGGCGCTGCATATCTTCATCTCGAACCGGGAAGGCGACGTGAAGCCGGGATCGTCCGGCCGCATCGTGCCGGGCTACGAGGCGAAGATCATCGACGAGGCCGGCAAGGAAGCCGCCGACGGCGAGGCGGGGCGGCTGCTGATCCGCGGCGCCTCGACCGCGCGCGTCTACTGGAACAACCCGGAGAAGACCGGGGCGACCATGCTCGACGACGGCTGGCTGAATACCGGCGATACCTACATCCGCGATGCCGACGGCACCTATACCTATTGCGGCCGGTCGGACGACATGATGAAGGTCGGCGGCATCTGGTGCTCGCCCTTCGAGATCGAGGCGCGGCTGATCGAGCATCCGAAGGTGCTGGAGGCGGCGGTCGTCGGCCACGAGGACGGCGAGGGGCTGGTGAAGCCGAAGGCCTTCATCGTGCTGAAGGACCCGGCGGATGCCGGGGCGTCGGTGGAAGCCGAGCTGGTCGAGCACTGCAAGACCGGGCTTGCCCGCTACAAGTATCCCCGCTGGTTCGAGTTCGTCGAGGCGCTGCCGAAGACCGCGACCGGCAAGATCCAGCGTTTCCGGCTGAGGGACTGAGCCTGTCATGGAAATCAACCGCATCCCCCACCCGACCGACACGGTACAGGTCGGCATCGCCGATTTCGGCTATTTCTATGTCGGCGGCGAGTATGTCGAGACGTCAGGCGGCACGGTCCGGTCGGGGGCGATGTATGTCGAGTACTTCCGCGCCGCCGACCGGAAGTCCGACCTGCCCGTCGTGATGGTCCACGGCAACTGGCAGACCGGCAACAACTTCACCGGCACGCCCGACGGCCGGCGCGGCTGGGCGCATGATTTCCTGCGTGCCGGCTACGATGTCTACGTGGTCGACCAGGCGGGGCGCGGCCGGTCGGGCAATTCCGGCGGACTGCACGGGCAGCGCCTGGGCAAGCCGGTCGGGTTCGTGACGGCGCGGTTCACGTCGCCCGCGACAGATCCGAAATGGCCGCAGGCGGCGCACCACACGCAATGGCCGGGCAACGGGCAGCCGGGCGACCCGGTCTTCGACCGGCATTACGCCTCGCAGGTCGAATCGCTGACCGACCGCACGCGGACCGAGGAACTCAACCTCGCCGCCAACCTGGCGCTTACCCGCGAGATCGGGCCGGCGATCTGGTTGACCCATTCGCAATCCGGCCCCTTCGGCATCGCGCTGGCCAGCGCCGCGCCGGACAAGGTGGTCGCCCTGCTGTCCATCGAACCCGGCAGCCCGCCCTTCTTCGAGGTGAATTTTTCCGGCGGCGATGACTGGTGGTCCTATGCCGACCACGTCATCCGCCCCTGGGGGCCCTGCGCCGCGCCGCTGGCTTTCGAGCCGCCGGTGAACGGCCCGGAGGATCTCGAGATCCGGCTGCAGCCGGTGCCCGACAGCGACGCGGTCGTGCCCTGCTACCTGCAGGCGGAGCCGGCGCGGCAATTGCCGCACATGGCGGACCTGAAGATGGCCATCGTCGTCGGCGAGGCCTCCTACCACGCGCCCTACGACCATTGCACCGCCGCCTTCCTGCACCAGGCCGGCGTGCCGGCGGAACTGATCCGCCTCGAGGAGGTGGGCATCCGCGGCAACGGCCACATGATGATGATCGAGCAGAACAACCACGAGATCGCCGATTTCCTGCTCGCCTGGCTTAAGGGCAAGGGGCTTTAGGGGTCGTCTCCGGAATCAAATCATATCGATGTCATCCCGGCGTACGCCGGGACCAAGTGCGCCGATGCACGGCCTTATTCCTCTGGGTCCCCGGTCAAGCCCGGGATGACATCAATTAATTTGTCGGAGGGAAACCTATCCCCCCGTCAGCAGCAGCCCCGCCATCAGGAGCGCGATCGCCGTCAGCCATGACGCGGCGACGCGGACGGCGATCTTCGCCACGGGGCGTGTTGCCAGCGAGGCGAGGAAGGCAATGTTGAAGACAACCAGCAATGTTGCCAGCGCGGCACCCGTGATCGCCGGCCAACCGTCGCCGGAGATTGTCGAATGGAAGACCTGCGCGATGTTGACGAGACCGCCCGCGGCGAGGCCCGAGAGCAGGGCGGGAAGCCGGGCCGATGGCGCATCGGCGACGGTCGCCGCGCCGAACAGCACGGCGAGCGCGACGGCGGCGAGGAAGGGCGGGGCGTCGAGCGCGAACCACCAGGCCGCCAGGCCGCCGATCGCGAGCCCGGCGACGAGGCCGGTCATCGTCGCCGTCATGTCGGCAACGCCCCGCTGGCCGGACCGCAGCCCCAGCTCCACCAGCACCATCAGGTGATGCGGCGCGAGCACCGGGTGCAGCATGCCGGCGGAAAAGCCGTCCATGCCCTCGATGCCGATATGCGCTTCTGCACTCGCCGGCGCGAGCAGCGCCAGCGCGGCGAGGACGGCAAGGCGGCCTGCGGTCAAACCACGCCGGTGAGGAATAGGAGGCCGACCGCCGCGATGCCGGCGCCGATCGCACGCACCGCGATCAGCCCGGCCGGAACCGCGATCAGCAGCCCGAGCAGGATGCCGCCGATATGCAGCAGCCCGGTCATGGCGACGAAACCCGCGGCATAGGCGAAGGGGTGGGCGGCTTCCGGCAGCTCGACGCCGTGGGCGTGGCCGTGGAAGATCGCGAACAGCCCGACGATCAGCACCGCCGCCGGCAGCGGCGCGCGCTTCATCATCGCGATGGCCAGCCCGATGACGATGGCCGAGAGCGCGATGCCGATCTCGGCGCCCGGCAGCGGCATGCCGGACATGCCGGCCAGCGCCGCCAGCGCCATGATCAGCGGGAAGACCATCGGCAGCAGCCAGACTGCCGGCATGCCGAGAAAGGCGCCCCAGAGCCCGACCGCCACCATGGCGACGAGGTGATCGAGTCCGAGCAGCGGATGGGTGAGGCCGGCGATCAGCCCCTCGGCGCCGCCCGCGCCCTCATGCGCCTCGACCGTCGATCCGGCCATCAGGGCGGCGACGACGACCGCCAGCCCGATGGCGTAGCGCAGCGCGATCCCGGTCAGCGACAGCGGCTCGGGTTCGCCTTCTCCGTCGGCATACCTATACATCGACTATTTCCCCGGCGCGGTAGCCCTGGGCATAAAGCAGGGCGGTGAGGTCCCCGTGATTGACCTGGGTGCGGATGGTATCACGCACCACCGGCTTGGCGCGATAGGCAATGCCGAGCCCGGCGGCAGCCAGCATCTTGATGTCGTTCGACCCGTCCCCGACGGCCAGCGTCTGCGCCATGTCGAGCCCGGCGGAGGCGGCGATCTGGATCAGCGCCTGCAGCTTGCGGTCGGGCGAAAGGATCGGTTCCATCACCCGGCCGGTGAGCCTGCCCTCCTGCTCGTCCAGGATGTTGGCCTCCTGGTAGTCGAAGCCGAGCCGCTCCTTCACCCGCCGGGTGAAAAAGGTGAAGCCGCCGGAGACCAGCGCCGTGTAGGCGCCGTGATGGCGCATGGTGGCGACCAGGCGCCGCGCGCCGGGCATGAACTCGAGGGTGGCGTAGGTCTCCTCCAGCAGCCCGGCATCGACGCCCTCGATCATGGCGACGCGTTCGCGCAAGGCTTCGGCGAAGCCGAGCTGGCCGTTCATGGCGCGCCGCGTGATCGCGGCGATCGCCTCGCCGACACCGGCGCGGGCCGCGAGGTCGTCGAGCGTCTCGCCGGTGACGATGGTCGAATCCATGTCGGCGACGAGGAGTTTCTTGCGGCGGTCCCAGACCGACTGGGCAATGGCGTCGACCGGGGAGTCTCCGAGTGCGGTACGGGCAATGGCCTCCGCGCGTGGAGGCGAAATGCCGGAAAACACGATGTCGCAGGCGATGCCGGGATCGAGCCAGTCCGGCCCCTCGACGGTGCGTGCGTCTTCGCGCAGCGCCCGGGCGACGTCACCGGCCACGGTTTCCGCAAGGCCGGGGCCGGCCGGGTCGGCGATCAGGGTGATGACGAAATCCATCTTGTCGTCTCGTCGGGACGGGGTGAGGCGGGCGGCGCGCTTTGCGCATCCCCGCGGCGCGGCCTAGACTTGGGCCACGGGAGTGCTGCCTGCCCAGCCTGTCTGCCGGTCGCTCCTCAATTGAAAACGCGAGACTTGTCCGACGCCGATGCCGGAATTGCAAGACAGA
>JAVKCR010000375.1:0-6005 GCA_040222645.1 Rhodospirillales bacterium | reverse complement strand
TGTTGAGCAGGGTCGTCTTGCCGCAGCCGGAAGGTCCGAGCAGCGCGTAGGCGCCGCCATCGTCGAAATCGAGATCGAGCTGCTTCAGCGCGAAATCGTCGGGCTGGGTCGGGTCCGCCATGTAGGCATGGCGGAGATCGTCAAGCGTGATGCGTGCCATCTCTTCCCTCCCCTCAGACCGCGATCCGCCGGCCATCGGCGGCAAAATACATGGCCCGGGACATATCGGCGTAGAGCGTCGCTTCGGAGCCGACCTCGAAGGCGTGGATGCCGTGCGACTGCGAGACCCAGGTACGCCCCCCGAGCGTGAAGTGGACGACGCTTTCGGAACCTGACAGCTCCGTAACCAGCACGCGGCCGCCGAGCGCGACCGGCTGCCCCCCTGCTTCGGCCGGCGTCACGAAATGCGGGCGTATGGCGACCGAGTATTCCCCGTCCGGCAAAGCGGCGAGATCCGCCGGCACCGGCCAGCGCACGTCTCCGTCCATGGAAATTTCGCTGCCGGACTTGGTGATCGGCGCGATGTTGATCGGCGGGTCGGAGAAGACCTCGGAACTGACCAGGTCGGCCGGCTTGCGGTAGATCTCGCCGGTCGGGCCGAACTGGGTGACGCGCCCCTCGTGCAGGGTCGCGGTCTGGCCGCCGAACAGCAAGGCCTCCATCGGTTCGGTCGTGGCATAGACGACGATGCAGTTGCGGTCGGCGAACAACCGCGGCAATTCGTCGCGCAGTTCCTCGCGAAGCTTGAAATCGAGGTTGGCCAGCGGCTCGTCGAGCAGCACCAGGTCGGCATCCTTGACCAGCGCGCGCGCCATCGCGGTGCGCTGCTGCTGGCCGCCGGAAAGCTCGCCTGGCTTGCGGTCCAGCATCGGCGTCAGCTTGAGCAGGTCCGCCATCGCGCCGACGCGCTTGCGGATCTCGTCCTCCCCGGCGCGGGCGACGCGCAGCGGCGAGGCGATGTTCTCGTAGACGCTCATGTTCGGGTAGTTGATGAATTGCTGGTAGACCATCGAGACATTGCGCTTCTGTACCGCGACGCCGGTCACATTGACGCCGTCAAACCAGATCTCGCCCGAGGTCGGGCGTTCGAGACCGGCCATCAGCTGCATCAGGGTGGTCTTCCCCGAGAGCGTGGTACCGAGCAGGATGTTGAAGCTGCCGGGTTCCAGCACGAGGTCGGTCGGATGGATATGCTGATCCGCGCCGACGCGCTTTGCTGCCTGTTTCAGTTCGAGCGTCATGGAGTCTGTTGTCTCGGTTTTCGACTGGTCGAATATAGCACACCGTTCCGCAGGATAAGGCGCGGGCAGGCAAGCGATGATCTGTGTCGGGTGAAAATCCGGGGTGCGCCACCGGCGCACCCCGGGAGTCAGGTTACTGCGTCATCTTCTTCGGATTACTTCGCAGCCCAGCGCTTCACGAGATCGTCGTAGGCGATGGTCTCGCCCTGCGGCTTCTCGTTCGCGAGTTTCGCCTTGGCGCCACCCTTGCCGAGCCATTCACTCGGATCCTTCTCCGGATTCAGGCGCGGACCGCAGCCGCCATAGGTGTTGTTGGCCTTGTCGGCGCGTTCCATGCGGGACATCACCGTATCCATTTCCGAAGCGAGGCGGTCCATCGCCTCCTGCGGGGTGAAGGCGCCGGAGTTCACGTCACCGATCTGCTGCCACCAGAGCTGGGCGAGCTTCGGATAATCCGGAACGTTGACACCCGTCGGGGTCCAGTTCACCCGATCCGGGGACCGGTAGAACTCCACCAGGCCGCCGAGATTCGGCGCGCGGTCGGTGAAGGACTGGTGACGGATATCCGAGTCACGGATGATCGTCAGGCCGACATGACTCTTCTTCAGCGAGACAGTCTTGGAGACGACGAACTGGGCATAGAGCCAGGCTGCCTGGCGGCGATCGACCGGGGTCGACTTGAACAGGGTCCAGGAACCGGCATCCTGGTAGCCGAGCTTCTGGCCTTCCTGCCAGTACGGGCCGTGCGGCGACGGCGCCATCCGCCAGAGCGGCTTGCCGGAATCGTCGACCGTGTTGTTGCCTTCGGACTTCGGCGCGACCATGGAGGCCGTGAAGGCGGTGTACCAGAATATCTGCTGGGCGACGTTGCCCTGGCTGAGAGCCGGCAGCGACTGGTAGAAGTCGTAATCCGCCGCGCCCGGAGGGGCGTACTTGCGCAGCCATTCGTCCCATTTGCGGATCGCGTAGACCGCCGCCGGGCCGTTGGTGCCGCCACCGCGGGTGACGGATGCGCCGGCCGGGTTGCAGGAACCCTCTTCCATGCGGATGCCCCATTCGTCGATCGGACGGCCGTTCGGCAGGCCCGTGGAACCGGCACCGGCCATCGAGAGCCAGGCGTCGGTCATGCGCCAGCCGAGGTCAGGCGCGCGCTTGCCGTAATCCATGTGGCCATAGACCCGCACGCCGTCGATTTCCTTGACGTCTTCCGAGAAGAACTCGGCGATGTCCTCATAGGCCGACCAGTTGACCGGCACGCCGAGGTCATACCCGTACTTGTCCTTGAAGCGCTTCTGCAGGTCCGGACGGTCGAACCAGTCCTTGCGGAACCAGTAGAGGTTCGCGAACTGCTGGTCGGGCAGCTGGTAGAGCTTGCCATCCGGGCCGGTGGTGAAAGACTTGCCGATGAAGTCGTCGATATCGAGGGTCGGCAGCGTGACGGACTTGCCGTCGCCGGCCATCCAGTCCGTCAGGTTGACGGCCAGCTGCAGGCGCGAGTGGGTGCCGATGAGATCCGAATCGTTGATATAGGCGTCATACAGGTTTCGGTTCGTCTGCATCTGCGTCTGAACGGCCTGCACGACCTCGCCTTCGCCAAGCAGCTGATGGTTCACCTTGATGCCGGTGATTTCCTCGAACGCCTTGGTCAGGGTCTTCGATTCGTATTCATGCGTCGGAATGGTTTCCGAGAGCACGTTGATTTCCATTCCCTGGAACGGAGCCGCCGCGTCGATGAACCATTTCATCTCGGTAAGCTGTTCCGCCTTCGAGAGCGTTGAAGGCTGGAATTCGTTGTCGATCCATTTCTGGGCCTCGTCCATTCCGGCAAATGCCGAACCTGTCAGGCCAATCGCCGCCACGACGGCTGCCGCGGCTAGTTTGGTCTTTTTCATGGGTTTCCTCCTTGCTGAACCAGCGTTAACACTATCAAACGAAAGAAAATGAACGTCAATATGAAAATTTCGTTGCGAAATTCGTTCATATAAGAACAATAGTTACAACCAGATGCGGTTTTGCTGCACCTGCGAAGAAAAACGAAAGGAAACGCGTTGATGGCGGTTTCGCCTCGCCAGTCCGAAATCATCCAGATCGCCCGCCGCGACGGCCGCATCGGGGTGGACAGCCTCGCCGAACATTTCGGCGTGACGCCGCAGACCATCCGCAAGGACCTCAACGACATCTGCGAGGCCGGCCACCTTCAGCGGGTCCATGGCGGGGCGATCCATCCGTCGGGCGTCAGCAACTATGCCTATGATTCCAGACGTGTTCTCGCCGTCGAGGCGAAGCAGACGATCGGCCAGCGCTGTGCAGATCTGATCCCGGACAACAGCTCCGTGATGCTGAATATCGGCACCACGACGGAACAGGTGGCAGTCGCCCTGCAGCGGCATGAAGGGCTGATGGTGGTGACCAACAACATCAACGTCGCGAACATCCTCCGGGAATCCCGCAATGCCGAAGTGATCATTGCCGGCGGCGTCGTGCGGCCAGCCGACGGCGGCATCGTCGGCGAGGCGGCGGTCGAGTTCATCCGCCAGTTCAAGGTGGATTACGCGGTCATCGGCGCATCTGCGATTGACGAGGACGGCGCCATACTCGATTACGATTTCCGTGAAGTCGTCGTGGCGCAGCAGATCATCCGCAGCGCCCGGCGCACCATCCTGGTTGCAGACCACATGAAATTCGAGCGTACCGCGCCGGTCCGGATCGCGGACATGAGCGAGATATCCATGTTCATAACCGACCAGCCGCCACCGCAGCAGCTGCGCGATATCTGCACCGCGAACGGGGTTCAGCTTGAGATAACCGGCCCGGAGATTGCCGACGTTGCCTGATAAGACGACAGACTACGACATCTTCATCATTGGCGGCGGCATCAATGGCTGCGGCATCGCCCGTGACGCGGCGGGCCGCGGCTTCACCGTCGCCGTCGCCGAGATGAACGACCTGGCGAGCGGCACCTCGAGCTGGTCGACCAAGCTCGTTCATGGCGGGCTGCGCTATCTCGAACATTACGAGTTCCGGCTCGTGCGCGAGGCGCTGAAGGAGCGCGAGGTGCTGTGGAAGATGGCGCCGCACATCATCTGGCCGCTGCGTTTCGTGCTGCCGCACCACAAGGCTCTGCGCCCGGCGTGGCTGCTGCGCCTCGGGCTGTTCATCTACGACCATCTCGGCGGGCGGAAGCTGCTGCCGGCGACACGCACGCTTGACATGCGGTCCGACGAGACGGCGAAGCCGCTGAAGCCGCTGTTCACGAAAGCCTTCGAATATTCCGATTGCTGGGTCGACGACGCCCGCCTCGTGGCGCTCAACGCCCGCGACGCCGCCGATCGCGGCGTGCGGATCGAGACCCGCACGGAGGTCGTCTCCGCCCGGCGCGACGGCGGCATCTGGCGCGTGACCACCCGCAACCGCAATACCGGTGCGGAGGCCGAGACCACCGCGCGCCTGGTCATCAACGCAGCCGGCCCCTGGGTCGACCGGGTGCTCACCGGGGCGGCGGGCTGGAACGAAGCCCGCAATGTCCGCCTCGTGCAGGGCAGCCATATCGTGGTGCGCAAGCTCTACGACCATGACCGCTGCTATATCTTCCAGAATGCCGACGGCCGCATCTTCTTCGCCATCCCCTACCAGGGCGATTTCACCCTGGTCGGCACCACCGATCATGATTTCGAGGGCGATCCCGGAACGGCCCAGATCACGTCGAGCGAAAAGGATTATCTCTGCAAGGCCGCCAGCGACTACTTTACCCGGCCGGTGACGCAGGACGATATCGTCTGGAGCTATTCCGGCGTCCGCCCGCTGTTCGACGACGGCGCCTCGAAGGCCCAGGAAGCAACGCGGGACTATGTGCTGCGCACGGAAGGCACGCCGGATGACGGCATGCTGATCAACATCTTCGGCGGCAAGATCACCACCTACCGCCGCCTTGCCGAATCGGTACTCGAGAAAGTCGAAGCCTCGCTTGGCGCCCGCAAGCCCGCATGGACCGCCGGCGCGAACCTGCCCGGGGGCGATTTCCCCCATGACGGCTACGTGGCAAAGGTCGCCGACCTCATGCGCGACTACCTGTTCCTGCCGGAACAGGTCGCCCGGCGCCTTGTCCGGCAATACGGGACGCTGGCCTGGCAACTGCTCGGCAAGGCCGCAACCATCGAGGATCTCGGTCAGGAATTCGGTTCCGGACTCTATGCCGCTGAGGTCGATTACCTGAAGTCCCGCGAATGGGCCCAAACCGCCGAAGACGTGCTCTGGCGCCGCACCAAGCTCGGGCTCGTGATGCCTGAAGACGGCGTTGCCGCGCTCGAATCCTATCTCCGGCCCCGGGACAGGTCGGCGCAGACCGGCACAAGCTGAACCGCGCACGGGCGGGCCGCCGTCGAACCGTTCCATTGACTTGACGCCGGATACGTCAATAAATCGCGCTTCGCTCCGGAGCCCGTTAATGCGCCCGTTCCTGACCCGATTCAGCCTGGCATTCTGCCTGCTATTCCTGATCCCGTCCGCCCGGGCCGCCGATCCGCTCACCATTTTCGCCGCTGCCAGCCTGACCGATGCGATGGAGGAAATCCTCGCCGGCCACCGCCGGGAAACCGGCACCACAATCCGGCTCTCTGTCGCCTCCTCCTCGACCCTCGCCCGGCAGATCGAGGCGGGCGCCCCGGCCGATATCTTCGCTACCGCCAACGACCGCTGGATGGATTACCTGGAGGAAAGGCAGCTGATCGCGCCGGCATCCCGGATCAGCCCGATCCGCAACCGCCT
>JAVKCR010000374.1:0-9098 GCA_040222645.1 Rhodospirillales bacterium | reverse complement strand
TGCCGCCGCCGCCGCGGCGGGTTGTCCGGGCTCGCCGCCGCGGATAGTCTCGCGTCATTCATCGCACCGGGCCGGAATTCCATGACCGCCGATTTCTACCAGACCTACGGCGCCTTCAAGGGCTACACGACACCCGGCCTGTCACCCAAGGACATCGCGCGCTTCGATGCGGAGATCTGGATTCCCGGCGGGTTCGCCCCCGGCATGCGGGTGCTGGAACTCGGCTGCGGCACCGGCCAGTTCCTCGCCTATCTCGCGGCGAAGGGGCTGGAGGATGCCACCGGGGTGGACCACGATCCCGCGCTGGCCGACGTGGTGCCGGCCGAGGTGCGGGAGCGTTTCGTCTGCGGCGATATCCGGGGCTGGCTCGGGGACACCGCCGGCGAGGCCGCCTTCGACCGCATCGTGCTGCTCGACGTCCTCGAGCATTTCACCCCGGCGGACGGCTTCGCGCTGTTGCAGGCGATGGCGGCGCGGCTGGCGCCGGAGGGGCGCATCGTCGTCAAGGTGCCGAATGCCGGCTCGCCGTTCGGGCTCACCTACCAGTTCGGCGATCTCACCCACCTGACCGCCTTCAACTCGCTCTCGCTCGGCCAGCTTGCCACCGCCGCCGGGCTCCGGGTGGAACGGCTCTACGACCAGCATCGCGGCTCGCGCCGCCGGCGCATCACCGACGCCATGGTGCGGAAGTTCCTGTCCTGGGCGCTGCTGGTGCCGCCGCCGCTCTGGGGCGCCAATCTCTACGGGATATTCACCCGCGCCGACTGATCCGGGCCGTCAGGCGTCGGCGTCGGCGTTGCCGTTGCGGCCGGGCACCGCGTCGCGGGCCAGCTTGTCGGCGCGCTCGTTCTCCGGGTGGCCGGCATGGCCCTTGACCCATTTCCAGTCGATCTCGTGGCGCTTGCGGGCCTCGTCGAGGCGCTGCCAGAGCTCGGCGTTCTTCACCGGCTTCTTCGCCGCCGTCTTCCAGCCGTTGCGCTTCCAGCCGTGGATCCACTTGGTGATGCCGTCCATGACGTAGGTCGAGTCGGTGTGCAGCGTGATCTTCGAGGGCCGTTTCAGCGCCTCCAGCGCGGCGATGGCGGCCATCAGCTCCATGCGGTTGTTGGTGGTCGAAGGCTCGCCGCCGGAGAGCTCCTTTTCGCTGCCGCGCCAGCGCAGGACCGCGCCCCAGCCGCCCGGACCCGGATTGCCCGAGCAGGCGCCGTCGGTGAAAATCTCGATGATGTCGTCGCTCATGTCGGGGGGCGGCTTGTTGTTCTGGGGGGGCTTTTCTACACTCCGGCGATAGCACCCCCGGCCCGGCGTTGAAAGTGACGATGCGCCGGCGGCGGGATTGGGCGGACAACAGACAGGATGGCAGGCGTGAGCGGTCGGACGGCGGACTATCTCCGGAACTCGAAGGGCGGGGCCTGACATGCGCTGGTTCTCTGCCGCGGCTGCTGCCGCCACTCTACTGCTTGTGGCTTCCTGTGCCGACAAGACCCCGTCGCCGGCCTGTCCTTCCTGGGGGATGCTTCAGGATCAGGCCATGATCACGGCATTCCGGGACGGACCGGGACGCGATATCACGGATATCCAGTTCAAGGCCCGGATCGTGGCGCCGCCGGGTGAGTGCGAGTATTTACTTGAAGAGAAACGGATGGCCATGTCGTTCCAGGTTGTTTTCGACATTGAGCCCGGTCCGACAGCCGAGGCTGCGCAGATTCGCATCCCGTATTTCGTCGCCATCGTGAAGAAGGGCAACGTCCTGATCGAGAAGCCGGGTTACAAGGGAAACTTCGAGGCTGTCGTTACCCTGCCGGAAAGGCGCACCGCCTTCCGCTACCAGGATGCGCCGATCGAGATCGATCTGCCGATCGGTGACGAGATCAATCCGCGCGAGATCGAGATCCTGTTCGGTTTCCAGCTCACCGAGGAACAGCTCAACTACAACCGCGCGCAGTTTCGCCGCTGAAAGATTCGTCCCGCAGCGACATGGAGTTGATTCCGGGAGACAGAGATAAGATATTGGCACTACCGGACATCGAAACGCGGTCCGGCCATACATATGACCCTGGCGGGAGAGACAGGTCCGCCTGCGCCGAAGGAGCAACTCGCCCCCGCGAAACTCTCAGGCAAAAGGACCGTCGGGTGATGAAGCTCTGGAGAGCGGGCGGCCGCAAGGCAGCCCCACCGAAGATGTAAGCCGGCGGGCAGAATGCCCGGGCTGGCGAATCTTTCAGGTTCCGTGACAGAGGGGGGCGACATCGGCAATCCGGCGACGGAACGGCCGGGATCGCTTGAGACTGTCAACAAAGGGGGACCAGATGTCCGGAACCGACGAGAACCTTAAGCGCACGCCGCTCCACGATCTGCATGTCGCGCTCGGCGCCAAGATGGTGCCGTTCGCCGGCTATTCGATGCCCGTGCAATATCCCGCCGGCGTGCTGAAGGAACACAATCACACCCGCACCGCCGCCGGCCTGTTCGACGTCTCCCACATGGGCCAGGCGCGGCTGACCGGCGCCAACCCCGCCGCCGCGCTCGAGACGCTGGTGCCGGCGGAACTCCGGGCGCTGGAACCCGGTCAGCAGCGCTACACCCAGTTCACCAACGATGCCGGCGGCATCCTCGACGACCTGATGGTCACCAACATGGGCGACCACCTGTTCATCGTCGTCAACGCCGCCTGCAAGGATGCCGATTTCGCGCATATGCAGGCGGGCCTGGCCGGCCGGGCCGAGCTTGAAATCATCGACGATCGCGCGCTGCTGGCGATCCAGGGGCCGGAAGCCGGCGCCGTGATGGCGCGCCTCGCACCGGAAAGCGCGACGATGACCTTCATGACCGCCGCCATGATCACGCTCGGCGGCGTGGCATGTCTCGCCACCCGGTCCGGCTATACCGGCGAGGACGGTTTCGAGATTTCCATTCCCGCCGGCGATGCCGAGCGCATCGCGAACCTGCTGCTCGCCGAACCGGAGGTCGATCCGATCGGGCTGGGGGCGCGCGACTCGCTGCGGCTCGAGGCCGGGCTCTGCCTCTACGGTTCCGACATCGACGAGACGACGACGCCGGTCGAGGCGGCGCTGCTCTGGTCGGTCGGCAAGCGCCGGCGCGAGAAGGGCGGCTTCCCCGGCGCCGGCGTGGTGCAGCGCCAGCTGGCCGAGGGCGTCGCCCGCAAGCGGGTCGGCATCCGCCCGGAAGGCCGCGCGCCGGCGCGTGCGCATACCGAGATCCACGCCGACGGACGCAAGATCGGCGAGATCACCAGCGGCGGTTTCGGCCCGACGATCGAAGGGCCCGTCGCCATGGGGTACGTGGAGACCGCCTATTCAAAGGTGGGGACCGAGATCGCCCTGATCGTCAGGGGCAAGGAAATCCCGGCGAAGGTGGAAAAGATGCCCTTCGTCGAGCAACGCTATTTCAGAGGCTAGGAGCTGAACATGATCTACTACACCGAAGACCATGAATGGATCGAAGTCGAGGACGGTGTCGGCACCGTCGGTATCACGGCCTACGCGGCCGAGCAGCTTGGCGACGTGGTGTTCGTCGAGGTGCCGGAATCCGGCAAGGTGTTCGCCAAGGGCGACGAGGCGGCGGTCGTCGAATCCGTGAAGGCGGCGAGCGAAATCTACAGCCCCGTCTCCGGCGAGGTCGTCGAGGGCAACGAGGACCTGCCGGACAATCCGGAAAGGGTCTCCGACGATCCGGAAGGCGACGGCTGGTTCTTCAAGCTCCAGATCGAGGATGAATCCGAGCTCGAGGACCTGATGGACGCCGCGGCCTACAAGGTATTCGTGAAGGGGCTCGACTGATGCGTTACCTCCCCCTCACGGAGGCAGACCGGCATTCGATGCTGGGCAGGATCGGGGCGGCGTCCGTCGACGAGCTGTTCCGGGACGTCCCGGCCAAGGCCTATCATGACGGCGATTTCGACCTGCCCGACCACAAGGGCGAGCTCGAGGTCGAGCGTATCCTGCGCGGCTATGCCGGCGAGAATCTGGGGGCCAATTCCGTGCCCTGCTTCCTCGGCGCGGGCGCCTATCACCATCATGTGCCGTCCTCGGTCGATTACCTGATCCAGCGTGGCGAGTTCCTGACCGCCTACACGCCCTACCAGCCGGAGATTGCCCAGGGCACGTTGCAGTACGTGTTCGAGTTCCAGACCCAGGTGGCGATGCTCACCGGCATGGAAGTGGCGAATGCCGGCATGTATGACGGCGCTACCTCCTGCAGCGAGGCGGTCGCCATGGCGATGCGCGTCACGAAAAGGAACAAGGCGATCCTGTCCGGCTGGCTGCACCCGCATTACCGGGAAGTGGTCGAGACCAGCGCCGGCTTCCTTGGCCAGGAGATCGTCTCCTCGCCCGCCGACCCGCTGAAGGACGGCGACCTCGCTGCGCAGATCGACGGCGAGACGGCCTGCGTCGTGGTGCAGAACCCGGGCCTGTTCGGCCATGTCCGCGACTACTCGGCGCTGGCGGCGGCCTGCCATGAACAGGGCGCGCTGCTGGTGATGATCGTGACCGAGGCGGTCAGTCTCGGCGCGATCAAGTCGCCGGGCGAGATGGGCGCCGACATCGTTGCCGGCGAGGGCCAGTCCTTCGGCGTGCAGCTCGGCTATGGCGGACCCTATGTCGGGCTGTTCGCCACGCGGTTGAAGTTCGTGCGCAACATGCCGGGCCGTCTCTGCGGCGAGACCGTCGATGCCGACGGCAAGCGCGGCTACGTGCTCACCCTCTCGACCCGCGAGCAGCATATCCGGCGCGAGAAGGCGACCAGCAACATCTGCACCGCCTCCGGGCTCTGCGCGCTGGCCTTCACCATCCACGTGGCGCTGCTCGGCGAGGCCGGGCTCGACCGGCTGGCGCACCTCAACCACGCCGCGGCGGTGACGCTCGCCGAGAAGCTGGAGGCGGTCGAGGGCGTTTCGGTCGTGACCGACGCCTTCTTCAACGAGTTCACGATCCGGCTGCCGAAACCGGCCGCCGGGGTGGTCGAGGCGCTGGCTGCGAAGAATATCCTCGGCGGCGTGCCGGCGTCGCGCATGCTGCCCCATGCCGGGCTTGAGGATTGCCTGATCCTGGCCGCGACCGAAACCGCGACCGATGACGACATGGACCGGCTGGTCGCCGGCCTGAAGGAGGCGCTCGCATGATCATCGAGACAAGTACCGGCAATCGCGGCCTCGTCCAGGACGAGCCGCTGCTGTTCGAACAGGGCCAGGCCGGGCGCACCGGCGTCGACCTGCCGGAACCGAAGGCGGTCAAAAGCCGGCTCGGCGATTGCGCGCGCAGCCGTCCCGTCGCCCTGCCGGGCCTTTCCGAGCCGCAGGTGGTCCGCCACTTCACCCGGCTCAGCCAGCGCAATTACGGCATCGACACGGGTTTCTTCCCGCTCGGTTCCTGCACCATGAAGCACAATCCGCGCCTCAACGAGAAGGTGGTGCGGCTTGCCGGTCTCGGCGACCTGCACCCGATGCAGCCGGAATCCACCGTGCAGGGCGGGCTACGCCTGATCCACGATCTCGCGGGCTGGCTGATGGAGCTGACCAACATGCCGGCGGTCGCCATGTCGCCGTCCGCCGGCGCGCAGGGCGAGCTGTGCGGCCTGATGGCGATCCGCGCGCGGCTCGACCATGACGGCCAGCAGCACCGCACCCGCATGCTGGTGCCGGAATCGGCGCATGGCACCAACCCGGCATCCGCCGCGGCCTGCGGTTTCACCGTCGACCCGATCCCGGCCAACAAGCGCGGCCGCGTCGATCTTGAAGCCTTCAAGCAGAAGCTGGGTGACGATGTCGCCGGCATGATGCTGACCAACCCGAACACCTGCGGGCTGTTCGAGAACGACATCATCGAGCTGGCCCGGATCATCCACGAGGCCGGCGGCTACTTCTATTGCGACGGCGCCAACTTCAACGCCATCGTCGGGCGCGTACGGCCTGGCGATCTCGGCGTCGATTGCATGCATATCAACCTGCACAAGACCTTCTCCACGCCGCATGGCGGTGGCGGTCCGGGGTCCGGCCCGACCGTCTTGTCGGCGGCGCTCTCCGCCTTCGCGCCGTTGCCGTACGTGGTCAGGGACGGTGATACGTACAGGCTGGTCGAGCATGCGGATGACGATGCGGCGGAACGCCCGTTCGGCCGCATGAAGGGCTTCCACGGCCAGATGGGCATGTTCGTGCGCGCCATCGCCTACATGCTGAGCCACGGCCGCGACGGGCTGCGGCAGGTCTCCGGCGACGCGGTGCTCAACGCCAACTACATCCTCGCCGGGCTGAAGGACATCATGTCCGCCCCGTTCGACGACGGGCCCTGCATGCACGAGGCGCTGTTCGACGATCACTTCCTGAAGGATACCGGCGTTTCGACGCTGGATTTCGCCAAGGCGATGATCGACGAGGGTTTCCACCCGATGACCATGTACTTCCCGCTGGTGGTGCATGGCGCGATGCTGATGGAGCCGACCGAGACCGAAAGCCGCGAGGCGCTGGACCAGTTCATCGCCTCCATGCGGTTCCTGGCCGAGCGGGCGAAGGCCGGGGACAAGGCGCGCTTCACGGACGCGCCGATGCTGACGCCCTGGCGCCGGCTCGACGAGACCGGCGCGGCCCGCAAGCCGGTGCTGCGCTGGACACCGCCGGCGCCGGACCGGCAGGCGGCGGAATAAGGCGAACGGGGCGGCGGGCAAGGCCTGCCGCTCCCGCCGATCCGCTCCGGGTACGCGGCCTGCCGGGCCTCTGGGCGCTTGAAGAATCCGCCGCGGGAGTTATGTTATAACATAACATTCAACGGTCTCCCATGCGCCATCTCCGTTCCCTCGTCCTGCTCGTCGGCATTGTTTCCGGCCTGAGCGTTCCGGCACTTGCCGGCTCACCCAACGTGGTTGTCTCGATCGCGCCGCTGCACAGCCTGGCGGCGGGTGTGATGAAGGGCGCCGGAGAACCGGTCATGCTGGTGCCGGCGGGCGCCTCGCCGCATGCCTTTGCCCTGCGCCCATCGGACGCGATCGCGCTGCAGAAGGCGCGGCTGGTGGTGCTGGCCGGTGCGGGGCTCGAACGTTTCCTGGACCGTCCCCTCACGGCGCTGTCGGGCCGGGCGGAAATATTGAAACTCGCGGCATTGCCGGGCATGCGCCTCCGGGAGCTTGGCGAGCATCACGCCCATGACGGCCACGGTGGGGAGCATCACGATCCGCATATCTGGCTCGACCCGGAGAACGCGATCACCATCGTTGCCGCCCTGCGGGACAGTCTCGGCGCGCTCGATCCGGAGAACGCGGCCCTGTACCGTCAGAATGCATCGGCGATGATTGCAGCACTTGGCGCGCTCGATCGGGAGATCGCGCAATTGCTCATACCGGTGCGGTCGCGGCCGTTCATCACCTTCCATGACGCCTACGGGTACTTTGCCGATCGATACAGCCTGTCCCAGGTCGGGACCGTTGTGCTGTCGCCGGATATTCCGCCGGGCGCGGCCCGGGTTGCGGAAATCGTCCGGCTGGTCCGCGAACGCAAGGCCGTCTGTGTCTTCAGCGAACCCCAGTTCGAGCCGCGGCTGATTACCCGCCTGGCGGAGGACAACAAGATCGGAATCGGTGTCGCCGACCCGCTTGGTGCCGGAATTCCGGAAGGCCCGGACCATTACGCCGCCACGCTGCGAGCGCTGGCCGGGACCTTCCGCGACTGTCTGGCCGGCGCGGGCGCTTCTTGATCCGCCCCTGCCGGGCCTTTATGACAACGGCCCGGAACCCGAAGGGACACCGACCCGATGAACCTGGCTGATTTCGACGGGGTCGTGTTCGACCTCGACGGCACGATCCTCGATTCCGAACGCATCTACCATGCGGGCCTGATGGATGCCGCGACGGCGCTCGGGCTGCCGGCGGACGCCGAGTTTTTCCGGACCCTGCTCGGCCTGACCTTCGCCGCGGCGATGGACAGGGCGAAGATCTTCTACGGCACGGATTTCGATCTCGATGCCTTCGACCGGGCCAGCCACGAGGCCGTGCAGCAGCGTATCGTCGACGGCATCCCGCTCAAGGCCGGCGTCGTCGAGCTGGTCGGGCGCCTCGATGACGCGGGTCTGCCGCTGGCCATCGCGACCTCGTCGCGGCGGATCAATGTCGACCGGCATCTTGCCTCCCACGGCATTCACGAAGTCTTCCGGGCCATCGTCACCCAGGAGGACGTGACCTATACCAAGCCGCATCCGGAACCCTACCTGATCGCGTCGGACCGGATCGGACGGCAGCCCGGCCGCTGCCTGGCGATCGAGGATTCGGCGAACGGGGTCAGGTCGGCCATCGCGGCGGGCCTCGCGGTGGTGGCGGTCCCGGATATCGCCCTGCTGCCGGACGAGCTTTCCGTTGATTGCCTGCATGTGCTGGACGGGCTCGACGCGCTCCACGATCTCGTGGGACGGGGATGAAAAAAGTCCGGCAAATTGCTTTGCCGGACTTTTTTGGATTTCGACCTTGCGGTCTCATCCCGTGAATGTCCCCGGACGCTAGAGGGGTAGGGCAGGCGCGCCCGACGACATTACCCAATCAAGAACGCAAGGCCTGTGCCAGTTCCGGCAACTTCAGGAAAATACCGGGAAAACCGGTGAAATGCAGCAAGCCGGGGCAGGGAGTTTCAATTTTTCTCAAGAATCTGCCGACGGGTGGACGCAGGATGCAATTCTTCCGGGGCAGGGATATTCGCAATTTGCGAATTCATTTGCGAAATGCGCGGCGAAACAGATAGGCCATGACGAGGGCGAAAGCCGGTGCGCCGATCGCGGCGAGCAGCAGCAGGATCTCTGCCCCGCCGAACAGGATGAAGAGCGGCACCGCGATCATGCCGTCATCCGGGTCTATTCCCTTGAAGCCCTGGACTTCGCCGGCGCGTTCCCCTTCGAGCGCCTCCATGCGGGTGACCAGCCAGAAGATGAAGGCTACCGCGATGCCGGCGGCGGCCCCCATCAGGATCGCCAGCTCGCCATAGTCGCCTCCGCGCAGCCCGATGCCGATGCCGAGGAAGGCAAGCGCATTGCAGAAGGCGTCGCTGAACAGGTCGTACTTGTGCCCGAACTGGGATTTCCGCCCGGTTATCCGGGCCAGTTCGC
>JAVKCR010000373.1:0-3204 GCA_040222645.1 Rhodospirillales bacterium | reverse complement strand
TTCTGCCGCAACAGCAGAGCCGGCCGCCCAGAACAGGCAGCAGATCGCGATCAGCCGGATCATTCCCGGACTTCCCCCAGATGCATACGACGCTGCCGGGCGGTTAACGGAGCGCCCTTCCCCCGAAGCCAGCGCCGTTCCCAAGCTCTGGTTTTCAGAATAGCAGCCAGGAATTTAACTGCTACTCTCAATTGCGTGTTAAAGATTGCGGGCAGTCGCGTCGGCCTTGCGGTTCAGTTGCTGCCGACCCAGCCACCGCCGCCGCCGCCGAAGAAGTCTCCCTCGAAGCCGACCATGTTGGCGCCTGGCGACGTCGTCGGGGCGTAGGTCGAGCCCGCGCGCAGGTTGTAGAGCTTGTCGACCTGGTAGCGAACCGAGGGGAAGTTGTCCTCCGGCAGGCGGGCCTTGCGGTAGAGCGCGAGAAGACCCTGTGTACCGCGGTCGGAGATCAGCCGGGTCGCGTTCTCCAGGGGTACGCCGGCAAGCTTGGCCATGCCGTGCTCGAAGAACTCGCGGTCGCCGACATCGAGCGCGCGGAGCACGATGCGCCCGCTGAGCCGCCCTTGCCGGGCGAGCCCCTTGACCAGCGACCCGACATCCCGTTTCGCCGGTTTCGAACCGAGCAGGTCCTTCACCGTGTCTTCCTGGCTGCGCAGGACGATCTTCTCGGCGATCTCCGCCGGTACGTCGTGCTTGCCGATCAGTTCGAGCTTGAGACTGTCGGAAACGACCCCGATCAGGCGTTCGGTAACGGCTGCCGGCAGATGGCTGCGCGAGACGATGCCGGCGGCGACGTTTTCCCGGTCGCCATAATCGGCAATGACCCTGTCGAAGGTGCGCTCCGAGATCTCCGCCCCGTCATTGCGTACCAGCGTGGCGATGACCAGTTCGACGCCGGTCGCGGCCAGCGCATCCGACAGCGGTTCCGGAACGCTCCGGCGCTTGGCCACGGCGACCTGGGCGGCCGGCTCGCGGGTGCGCACGATATCGATCAGGTCGATGGTGGTGAGGACTTCCGAATGGCGCAGGATCGGTTCGGCGACCTCGATCACGTCCATCGCCAGCTTGCGGGCGATGTCGTGAGGTACGTCGGGGTTCGACTGCAGGTGATGCGACAGCGCCTTGCGGACGGCGAGTTCGACATCCTTGGCAAGCAGCCTGAGGATGCCGTCCGCCAGCTGCTGCTCGCGTTCGGTGAGCGCGCTCTTGTCGTAGATGTCGGCGATCTTCCCGGCCACACGTGTCCGGCTTTCCGGAGAAGGATTTCTCAGGAGTTGTTCGATGTCGGCCTGCGACAGCATGCCGGCCCTGCCTTTTGCCGCCTCGTCGGGCATGCCTGCTCCGTCCGGAAGAATCGGAAGCGGAAAAGTACCCCAGAAAGTCCGGAATGATAAACGCTAAGTGGCATATGCAATTGCAGACCCGGGTTTGAATTCGCCCGTCGCTTGCCCTTCCGTTCTCTTCGCCTGTGCCTGCGGAGGTCTCGCGCCGCTACTCGATCTCCACCCAGCGCGGCGCGAGATTGTCGGGTTCCGGCCTGACGGTGACCAGGTAGGCATAGCGGTCCGGCCGGTAAAGCGTGCGAATATGCATGGCGATGCTGCCATCGATATTGAAGACTTGGCGGTTCACCAGCAGCAGCGGCGCCCCGGGATCGACCTTCAGGATCTCCGCCGTGGGCGCATCCGCGACGGTCGCCGTGATGCGCTGTTCGACGCGGTCGAACTCGTTGCCGTTTTCCCGAAGGAATTCGATGATCGAGTCGGATTCGATGTTCTCGCGGTCGATCAGCGCGCCGGTTTCCGGCGCTATCCAGACCACCCCGAGCGCAAAGGGGGTGCGTCCGGTGCGCCTCAGGCGGACCACGCGCAGCGCCTGGCTGCCGACCGGCAGCTTCAGACCGGTGGCGGCGTCCGGTGTCACCGGCATCCATTCGAAACTCCGGATTTCAGCCTCGGTTTCATTGGTGATGGTCAGCTGGTCGATCAGCTTGCGCCGCTTCGTCACCGGCTGGACGGAGGTCGGAAAGGTGCCCCTGCCGCGCTGGCGGGTGATGCGGCCCTCTTCCTCCAGCCGCTGCAAGGCCTTGCGCACGGTTACCCGGGATACGCTGTACTGCGCCGCAAGCTGCTGTTCCCCCGGCAAGGGTGTCGTCTCGTTGTAGAGACCTTCGCGAATCTGCTGGCTGAGAATGGTGTAGACCTTGTGGTAGAGAGGCACCACATCGACGGTTTCGCTGCCTTCGACCACGCGTACATGCTTCACTGGTTTCAATTCCCTGTCTGTTCTCCGACCCCCGATTGCGAAGGTTAGCATAGGCCGGCAAAGCCTGTCGCCCCGCACGACGCCTTTATGTTGCCCTGCTGCTCGACGCAAGGTCCTGAAACCCGAGGAGCGTGAGCGGGAGAATGCCAGCGTGGCGAATGATCCCGCTCAGCCGTCGGCAAGGGCTCGTTTGGCGGGGTTTTCGATTTTGTCATATACCCCATCATAGGTATGGTCGTACGGGACGGTTCCGGCCGGCGGACACGGCAGATGCCGGGGATGATTGTCGAGGGGCCGATCGGCGTGTACTTCTGCTGGCGCGTCGCCGGTGTCCGAGGTGATCCGAAGCTGGTCGGGTATGGGTCAGATGGCGGCGCGGGTGACGATGGTGTCCGGTTGATCGCGAAGGCAGGGAATGACGAATGGCGGGTGATTTCGGCAGACAGGGAACCGGCGGGCCGGATTTGCGGCCCGGCGACGTGCTCGGGCGTGCCTTCGGACTGTTGACCGGCAATGCCGGCGCCTACGCCTTCATCGTGATGTTCTTCACGCTGCTCGAACGCATCCTGCTCGGGATTTTCGGCACCGACGAGGCGCAGATCAGCGCCCTGCTCTATGGCGACGGCCTTCCCGAAGGCGCGGGCCCCGGCACCCTGTTCGCGCTCTGGCCGGCCGGCCTGGTCTTCCTGGTCTGCTATTGCATCCAGCAGGGTGCATTCTCCGCGCTTGCCCTCGACCAGATGGCGGGGCGCCCGGCCGATTTCGCCGAAAACATGCTGAAGGCCGGTCTCCGGGCCGGGCCGCTCTGCCTGGTCGGTCTCGCCTATTTCGCCGGCATCCTCGGCTTCGTCATGCTGACGCTGTTGCCGGTGGCGTTCGGCAAGGGGCTGCTGATCCTCTGCATCCCGGCCGCCCTGCTGCTGTCCGCGGTCTATTCGG
>JAVKCR010000372.1:0-14779 GCA_040222645.1 Rhodospirillales bacterium | reverse complement strand
AGGTAATCGACATCGACCAGTCGCCCATCGGGCGCACGCCGCGGTCCAACCCGGCCACGTACACCGGGGTGTTCGACCATATCCGCCAGCTCTTCTCGCAGACCCAGGAGGCGCGCAGCCGGGGCTACGGCCCGGGGCGCTTCAGCTTCAACGTCAAGGGCGGGCGCTGCGAGGCGTGCAAGGGCGACGGCACCATCACGATCGAGATGCACTTCCTGCCCGACGTCTACGTGCCGTGCGAGGTGTGCGGCGGGGCCCGCTACAACCGCGAGACGCTGGCCGTGCACTACGGCGGGCGCAGCATCAGCGAGGTTCTGGGGCTGTCGGTGGAGGACGCGGTGGAGGCCTTCAGGGCGGTGCCGCGCATCCACCGCCGCCTCCAGACGCTGCACGACGTCGGGCTCGACTACGTGCGCCTGGGGCAGCCGGCGACGACGCTGTCGGGCGGCGAGGCCCAGCGGGTGAAGCTGGCGACCGAGCTGTCCAAGGTCGCCACGGGGCGCACCCTCTACGTGCTGGACGAGCCCACCACCGGGCTGCACTTCGCTGACATCGAGAAGCTGCTGGAGGTGGTCCAGCGGCTCGTGGATCAGGGGAACACCGTCGTGGTGATCGAGCACAATCTGGACGTGATCAAGTCGGCCGACTGGGTCATCGACCTCGGTCCCGAGGGCGGCGCGGGCGGTGGCGGGTTGATCGCCGCGGGCACCCCCGAGGAGGTGGCCGCCGTGCCGGGCTCCTACACCGGCGAGCACCTGGGCCCGCTGCTGGGCACCGTCCCCGCCGGGGTGGCGTGATGGGCACCCCCGCGCCGTTCCCCGACGAGGCCGACGACTCGGGCCGCTTCGTCCGCCAGCAGAGCCGGTTCCGCGACCACGTGAGCGCGGACGGATCGACGCCGTTCCCCGCGGCCCCCGGGCGCTACCACCTGTACGTCTCCCTGGCCTGCCCGTGGGCGCACCGCACCGTCATCGTGCGGAGGCTCAAGGGACTCGAGGACGCCATCGGCATGTCCGTGGTCGACCCGGTCAGGGACGAGCGCGGCTGGGCCTTCACCGACGCGCCGGGCTGCGGCCCGGATCCGGTGAACGGCTTCGAGTTCCTGTCGGAGGCCTACACCGCGTCGGACCCCTCGTTCCGGGGCCGCGTGACGGTGCCGGTACTCTGGGACACCGAGTCCGGCGGCATCGTCAACAACGAGTCGGCCGACATCCTGCGGATGCTCACCCACGCCTGGGACGAGTGGGCCGGCGATCCCGGCCTCGACCTGTATCCGCCCGCGTTGCGGGCGGAGATCGACGAGGTCAACGCCCTGGTGTACGACAACGTCAACAACGGGGTCTACCGCGCCGGCTTCGCGACCACCCAGCGCGCGTACGAGGAGGCGGTGGGCGACCTGTTCGGGGCGCTCGACACGCTGGAGCGGCGCCTGGCCGGGCAGCGCTACCTGGTGGGCGACCGCATCACCGAGGCCGACTGGCGGCTGTTCACCACCCTGGTGCGCTTCGACCCGGTCTATCACGGCCATTTCAAATGCAACGCCCGGAAGCTCGCCGAATATCCGAACCTCTGGAATTACATGCTCGACCTGTATGGACAGCCGGGCGTCGCCGCCACCGTCGATCTCGCGACGATCAAGCAGCATTATTACGGCAGCCACCGGACCATCAACCCGACCGGCATCATCCCCGCCGGCCCCCTATACGACCTCGAACGCCCGCATGACCGCGGCCGCTTCGCAACCTGAGGATCACGACGATGCTCGATGTCAGACCTTTCGACAGTCTCGGCAAGTTCCGCAATGGCTGGCTGAATGCGAGCCACCATTTCAGCTTCGCCGGCTACCATGACCCGGACCGGGTGTCCTTCGGACCGCTGCGCGTCTGGAACGACGACACGATCCGCGCCGACAGCGGGTTCGACATGCACGGCCACCGGGACATGGAGATCATCACCTATGTCCGCCGGGGCGCGATCACCCACAAGGACCATCTCGGCAATGTCGGCCGCACCGAGGCCGGAGATATCCAGGTGATGAGCGCCGGCACCGGCATCATGCATGCGGAATTCAATTACGAGGACGAGGATACGCAGATCTTCCAGATCTGGGTGATCCCCGATCGCTCCGGCCATGCGCCGCGCTGGGAGGCGATGCCGTTTCCGAAGGGGGCGAAGGCGGGCCGGCTGATCCCCCTCGCGTCGGGCGAGGCGCGCTTCGAGGGCACGGCGGACGTGCTCGCGATTCACCAGGATGCGACCCTGTTCGGGGCCGACCTCGCCGAGGGCGATGCGGTGGTTCATGAACTCGGCGAGGGCCGGCGCGCCTACCTGGTGCCGTCGGAAGCCGATGTCACGGTGAACGGCGTCCCGGTGCCGGTCCGCTCGGGCCTCGCGGTCACCGATGCCGGGACACTGGAAATCATCGCCGGCGGACGGACCGACCTGCTGCTGTTCGACCTGCCGTGACGTGACCCTCTATTGTGGTTGATGCGGATATTCAAGGCAGGGCCGCCATGTTAAGGTGCGCCCTGTTTCCGTAGGGGGCCTGGCTCCGGCCAAGAACAAGAACAGAGGGTTGGCTGAGATAATGTTTACTGCCGAAAGACGCGCCCGGGCGCACTCAAACGGGTCGGTTTCTGCTCCGGCGTCGCCGGTGGCGGGTTCGGATATTTCCGAGATCAAGGACCTGATCAATGCCTTGCGTGCGGAAGTCCAGGAACTCAGGCATCAGGGCAGTGTCGCGCCCGGTACCCCGGCGCCGGCCACCCCGCCCGCCGGCGGTCCGGCGGATCCGACCGAGGAGGAAATCCAGATCCTGAAGACCGAGGTCAAGGCGCTGGCGCACGCCATCCAGCAGACCAAGATCGAGCTTGCCGCGCTGCGCAACCCGAACCAGGAAAAGCACCAGATCGCCATCGTCTCCGACGAACTCGATGCGGTGGTGAAGGCGACCGAGAGCGCAACCAACACCATTCTCGAATGCGCCGAGAATATCGACAATCTTGCCGAACAGCTTCGTTCTGCGGAGGATATCTTCATCAACCAGCTCGGCGAGCAGTTGTCGGAGCAGAGCGTCAAGGTTTTCGAGGCCTGCAACTTCCAGGACATTACCGGCCAGCGCATCACCAAGGTGGTGAACGGCATGAAGTTCGTCGAGGAACGCATCATGGCGATGATCGCGATCTGGGGCGAGGAGGATTTCGAGAAGATCGCGCCCTCGGCGACGCTGAAACCGTCCTCAAAGGACGATCCAGACGCGGCCCTGCTCCAGGGCCCGCAGCTCGACGGCGAGGGTATCAGCCAGGACGAGATCGACGCCCTGTTCGACTGACGAAGATTTGCGTTTCACCGGAACAGAAAAGGGGGCGCTCGGCGCCCCCTTTTCTGTTCCGGGATATTGGCAGACGGGCGGCGGAAATCTTGACCCTCGAAGCGGCGGCATGGTACGTTCGTTTTAGAAACAATAGTTCGTACAGCGAACATTATTGAAAGCGAAATGACCGGGATCATGAGCCTCGTCGATGCACTCGACTTCGCGACATCTATCGGCAACCATCGCGACGGTCGGGTGATGGAACGGGTGAACACGCCATGATCTTCTACAATACGGGCGGTTCATCCAGATGACCGCGCCCTTCGTCTACAACTCCCTGCCCCAGCGCGTCGTCTTCGGCGCAGGCTCTCTCGTCCGGGTTCGCGAAGAGGCCGAGGCGCTGGGCGCGAAACGCGCGCTGGTGCTCTGCACCCCGCAGCAGACCGGCCAGGCGGAGGAGGTTGCGCGCCTGCTCGGCGGCCTGTCCGCCGGCATCCATGACGGCGCCGTCATGCATGTGCCGGTCGAGGCGGCAGACCGGGCGGTGGCCGTCGCCCGCGAGCGCGGGGCCGATATCTGCATCGCGGTCGGCGGCGGGTCCACCATCGGGCTCGGCAAGGCGATCGCGCTGCGTGACGGCCTGGCGATCCTCGCCGTCCCGACGACCTATGCGGGATCCGAGATGACGCCGATCTGGGGCATGACGGAAGCCGGTCTCAAGACTACCGGGCGCGATGTCCGGGTGCTGCCGAAGACGGTGATCTACGACCCTGAACTGACCTACGGCCTGCCGTCCGTCATCTCCGGCCCGTCCGGCATGAACGCCATCGCGCATGCCATCGAGGCGCTCTATTCCGAGACGGCGAACCCGGTCGTCTCGCTGATGGCGGAGGAAAGCATCCGTGCGCTCGGGCGTGCGCTTCCCGTGGTGGTCGCCGAACCGGAAAATGCCGGGGCGCGCGGCGATGCCCTCTACGGCGCCTGGCTTGCCGGGTCCTGCCTCGGTTGCGTCGGCATGGCGCTGCATCACAAGCTCTGCCACACGCTCGGCGGCAGCTTCAACCTGCCGCATGCCGAGGTGCATACGATCGTCATCCCCTATGCCGCCGCCTATAACGAACCGGCGGTCCCCGAGGCGTTGGGGAAGGTGGCCAGGGCGCTCGGCGCGGTGCGGGCATCCGACGGACTTTACGATCTCGCCCGGTCGATCGGTGCGAAGACCGCGCTCCGCGACATCGGCATGAAGCGCGAGGACCTCGACAAGGCGGCTGACATTGCAACCCGGAACCCTTACTTCAATCCGCGAAAGGTAACGCGCGACGGCATCCGCGACCTGCTGGAACAGGCGTGGCATGGCGAACGGCCAAGGGTGGCCTGAGGCGCGAGCGAACAAAGGAAACAAGAGACCATGACCGAAGCCTTCATCTGCGACGCCATCCGCACCCCGATCGGACGCTACGCGGGGTCGCTGAGCGCGGTGCGCTCGGACGATCTTGCCGCCATCCCGATCGCCGCGCTGATGAAGCGCCAGGGACAGGCGGACTGGCAGGCCATCGACGATGTCTATTTCGGCTGCGCCAACCAGGCCGGCGAGGACAACCGCAACGTCGCCCGCATGGCCAGCCTGCTGGCCGGTCTCGATGCCAAGGTGCCGGGGGCGACGATCAATCGGCTTTGCGGGTCGGGCATGGATGCGGTCGGCACCGCCGCGCGGGCCATCAAGTCCGGCGAGACGTCCTTCATGCTGGCCGGCGGCGTGGAAAGCATGAGCCGTGCGCCGTTCGTGATGGGCAAGGCGACCAGCGCCTTCTCCCGCGATGCCGAGATCTACGACACCACGATCGGCTGGCGCTTCGTCAACAAGACGATGAAGCTCATGTACGGCGTCGATTCCATGCCGGAAACCGCCGAGAACGTCGCCGAGGAATTCGCCATCAGCCGCGAGGACCAGGATGCCTTTGCCTTCCGCTCCCAGGAACGTGCCGCCGCCGCGATCAAGGCCGGCCGGCTGGCCGAAGAGATCACCCCGGTGGTCATCCCGCAGCGCAAGGGCGACCCGCTCGTCGTCGATACCGACGAACATCCGCGTGAAACCACGCCGGAGAAGCTCGCCAAGCTGCCGACGCCGTTCCGCGACGGCGGGTCGGTCACCGCGGGCAACGCGTCCGGCGTCAATGACGGGGCCTGCGCGCTGATTCTCGCCAACGAGGCGGCGGCGAAAGCGAACGGCCTGGAGCCGATGGCCCGCGTGGTCGGCATGGCGACCGCCGGCGTCGTGCCGCGCATCATGGGGTTCGGCCCGGCCCCGGCGACGAAAAAGCTGCTCGCCCAGACCGGCATCAGCCTCGGCGATGTCGACATCATCGAGTTGAACGAGGCGTTCGCCGCGCAGGGTCTCGCAGTCACCCGGGATCTCGGCCTGCCGGACGATGCGGAACATGTGAACCCGAACGGCGGCGCCATCGCGCTCGGCCATCCGCTCGGCATGAGCGGCGCGCGGCTCGTCACGACGGCGGCCTATGAACTGCGCCGCCGTGGCGGCCGTTATGCCATCTGCACCATGTGCATCGGCGTCGGCCAGGGCATCGCGCTGATGATCGAGCGGGTCTGACGCGCAAACACCGACAGAAGCGGGAAGGGAGGGAGGAAAGCATGCGTAACGTGACCGAACAGACGATCACCGGCGGCGTGCTGGGCAAGATCGAGAACATCCCGGACGCGCGGACCAAGACGGTGCTCTCGGCGATGATCCGGCATATCCACGATTTCGTCCGCGAGGTCGAGCCGACCGAGGAGGAATGGTTCACCGCGGTGCGTTTCCTCAATGAATCCGGGCAGATATCGGACGAGCGCCGGCAGGAATTCATGCTGCTCTCCGACGTTCTCGGCATCACCATCCTGATGGATGCGATCAACAACAACCGCAAGCCGGCCGGCGCGACCGAAAGCTCGGTGCTCGGCCCGTTCTACCGCGAGAATGCGCCGGAGCGGAACGATATCGCGCCGGACCAGGAGGGCGAGGAGACCGTGGTCGCCGGCCGGGTTCTCGATCTCGACGGCAAACCGATCGCGGGCGCCACTCTCGATGTCTGGCAGACCGCGACCAACCGGCTCTATGAAAGCCAGGATGCGAACCAGCCGGAATTCAACCTGCGCGGCAAGGTGACGACCGATACGGAGGGACGCTATGCCTTCCGCACGGTGAAGCCCGTGAGCTACCCGGTGCCGACCGACGGTCCGGTTGGCGCGCTGCTCAATTTGATGCACCGCCATGCCTGGCGCCCGGCGCACCTGCATTTCATCGTCTCGGCGCCCGGCTTCGACCATGTCATCACCATGATCTTCTCCGAGGGTGACGCGTATCTCGACAGCGACGTGGTGTTCGGGGTCAAGGAAAGCCTGATCGTCGATTATGTCGAGCATGAGGCGGACGCGATCTCCCGCGCGCTCGGCGTCGACCGCCCGCACCTGCGGGCCGAGTTCGATTTCAGGCTCGCCCCCGAAGGTTCCAGCGGCCGCGCCCAGGCGAAGATCAATTCCCCGGTGGGGTAAGCGGCGATATTGATAGCCGCAAAACCATAAAACGATGTCATCCCGGGGAAAGCCGGGACCTGGGGCGGACAGGCAGTGCCATGTGATTCTGGGGCCCGGCTTTCGCCGGGATGACATCGTTTTTGATTGAGACTCCAATCGGCAGACATCCGCATTTCCGCCGTTTCCAATCGCCCGCTCTCATGCGAATGTCCGCGCTTCGTGAACGATCCCTCCGGAGTTTCCCCCATGACGCTGAAGACCGGGCGTGAATTTCTCGCCATTCCGGGCCCGACCAATATTCCCGAGGAAGTGCTGCGCGCCATGCACCGCCCGGCGATCGAGATCTACAAGGGCGAGCTGGTCGGCATAACCTCGAGCTGCCTTGCCGACCTCCGCAAGGTCTTCCGCACCGAGGGCCGCTGCTACATCTACATCTCCAACGGTCATGGCGGCTGGGAAGCGACGATCTCCAACACCCTGTCGCGCGGCGACCGGGTTCTCGTCCTGCAGAGCGGCCGTTTCGCGGTCGGCTGGGGCGAGATGGCCAGCATGCTCGGCGTCGAGGTCGAGGTGCTGGCGCAGGACGAGCGCAAGGCGGTCGACCCGGCGGCGGTCGAGGCCCGGCTGAAGCAGCCGGACGGCAAGGATTTCAAGGCGGTCCTCGTGGTGCAGATCGATACCGCCTCGGGCGTCGTCAACGACATCCCGGCGATCCGAAAGGCCATCGACGCGGCGGGTTCCGACGCGCTGTTCATGGTCGATACCATCGCCTCCCTCGGCACCATGCCCTTCGAGATGGATGAATGGGGCGTCGACGTTGCGGTCACCGGTTCGCAGAAGGGCCTAATGTGTCCGCCGGGACTCGCCTTCGTCGCCGCCAATGCCAAGGCGGAGGCCGTCCACAAGACTGCCGGACTGCGCAGCCGCTACTGGGACTGGACGCTGCGGCAGGGCGAGATCCACTACATGAACTATTGCGGCACCGCGCCGGTGCACATGCTGTTCGCGCTGCGCCAGGCGCTCGACATGCTGCTGGCGGAGGGGCTCGACAATGTGTTCACCCGTCACCGGCTGCTGGCCGGCGCGGTGCATCGTGCCGTCGAGGCCTGGTGCCAGCGCGGGATGCTCGAGTTCAACATCCACAACCCGGCGGACCGCGCCTGTTCGGTGACGCCGGTGCTGGTGCATGATCGCGAGCGGGTGGCGCAATTGCTGACCTGGTGCGAGAAGCGTTGCGGCGTCGTGCTCGGTCATGGCATCGGCGAGTTCACCGGCCGCGCCTTCCGGATCGCGCATATGGGCTATGTCAACGCGCCGATGGTGCTCGGCACGCTGGCGGTGGTCGAAACGGGTTTGCGGGCGAACGCCATTCCGCACGGCACCGGTGGCGTGCAGGCGGCAATAGATTATCTCGCTGACGCTGTTGGCGTGTGACGGTTGTCACTGGCTGCAAAGCCTTGGAAAGCCTATATTGTCCCTGACATGAGTGCTAGATGCGCCACCATTATGCCTGCCTGCCGGGGATTGACCGCCCGGAGGACCAGCCGTGATTGACCTGCTCAATCTGCGGACGGGTCCGCTCGACCCGCGCTGGACCGGCAATTTCGCCCCGGAAATCCTGCCGCATGCCGCCCTGCGGCGGCTCGAACTCCGCGAACGCACGGCGGAACTTTCCGGACATGAGGCGGCGCTCTATTCCCCGGTTGCCGAAGAGGCGATTGCGGTGCCCTCCGACCCGCAGGTCATGAACCAGTGGCATATCGACAACACGGTCAACCCGGACGCGGACCTCAATGTCCTCGATGTCTGGGACGACTACACCGGCGAAGGCGTGATCGTCGGCATCGTCGACAGCGGCATCCAGTATGATCATCCGGATCTCGCCTACGCCTACCGCACCGATCTCGATTACGACGCCAAGGACCATGACGGCGACGCCTATGCCACGGCGGCCGGCGAGAATCACGGCACCGCGCTGGCCGGCATCATTGCCGGCGCCATAGACGGTTCCGGCACCGTCGGCATTGCCCATGGCGCGGATATCGTGGGCTATTCCGTCGGGCCGTTCGGCATTCCCTTGTCGCGCTGGGTCGATGCGATGGAGAATGCCGGCGCCGCCGACATCCTGAACAATTCCTGGGGCTATTACGGCGCCTTCTACGACAGTTTCGACAAGCCGGTCTTCCAGGCGGCCGAGGACGCGCTGATCGACGCCGTGTCCGAAGGGCGCGACGGGCTCGGGCAGATCGTCACCTTCGCCGCCGGCAATTACGGCAATTTCGGCGACGGTGCCAACTACCATGCCTTCCAGAACAATCCCTGGGTGATCACCGTCGGCGCCACCAACCAGGCGGGCGAGGTCTCGTCCTTCTCCGCGCAGGGCTCGGTCGTGCTGACCTCGGCCCCGGGCGAGAACGTGCTGACCACCGATCGCACAGGCGCCGCCGGCTACACCTCCGGCGACTATGTCACCGGCAGCGGCACCTCGATCGCCGCCCCGGCGGTCGCCGCGGTCGCGGCGCTGATGCTGGAAGCCAACCCGCTGCTCGGCTATCGCGACGTGCAGGAAATCCTCGCGCTGTCCTCGCGCAACCCGCTGGAGACGGATGACGGCTGGCTGGTCAACGGCGCCGCCAACTGGAACGGCGGCGGCATGACCTACAATTACGGCTACGGCTTCGGCCTGACCGACGCCTTCGCCGCGGTGCGCCTCGCCGAGACCTGGGACGCGCAATCGACCTACGGCAATCTCGAGACCGTCAGCGCCTCAACGGCGCCGAACCTCGCCATCGTCAATCTCGGCACGATCACCGACACGATCACGCTCAGCGCGCCGGACATCGAGATCGACCGGGTCGAGGTGCATGTCGAGATCGACCACACGAAGAATTCCGACCTCACGGTCGAGCTGATCTCGCCCGACGGCACGATCAGCCTGCTGGTCGACAATCCGGGCTACAGCGCGGGCACCTATTACTATTCCTCGCAGGACATCCGCTTCACCCTCGGCAGCGTCAATTTCTGGGGTGAGGACGGCATCGGCGACTGGACCATCCGGGTCACCGACAATCTCACCGGCGCCTCTTCCGGCACGCTGGAAAGCTGGGGCATCACGCTCTACGGCGACCAGGCGAACGATGACGACACCTATTTCTACACCGCCGAATGGGCGCGCCATGGCGGCGAGGCCGGTCGTGGCACGATTGACGACGGCGCGGGCATCGACACCCTGAACTTCGCCGCGATCACCGGGGATCTCGACATCGATCTCGGCCCGGGGGCGACCAACAGCCTCTACGGTCACGACCTCGATTTCGCCGCCGGCACGCTGATCGAGAACGTCATCGGTGGCGACGGCGATGATGTCTTCACCGGCAACGAAGCCGACAACCTGCTCACCGGCATGCGCGGCAACGACACGCTGATCGGCGGCGCCGGCAACGACACGCTGTCCGGCGGGGCGGGCCACGACACCGCCGTGTTCGCCGGCTCGGTCGACGATTACGAGATCGATTACGATGCCGGCACCGTCACCCATCTCGGGCTCACCCAGGGCGTCGATCATTTGGACGGCATCGAAGAGCTGGTCTTCGACGACCGGACGCTGGCCTGGGGCGAACTGCCCTCCGAGGGTATCGATTCCTCGAACGGCGTCGACATGATCTGGCGTTCGGACACCTCCGGCTGGACCTATGCATGGCTCAACGGCGACAAGTCCAACCAGCTCGATTTCGGCTTCATGCAGGGCCGCGAGCTGCTCGGCATCGCCGATTTCGACGGCGACGGCGGCGAGGACCTGCTCTGGTACAACCCGGCGTCCGGCTGGACCTTCGTCATGAAGGACGGCGACGTGAACGACCAGACCGTGATCGGCTCGCTGCCCGGCCGCGAGATGCTGGCGATCTCCGATTTCGACGGCGACGGCCGTGACGATATCCTCTGGCGCAACACCGCGTCGGACTGGACCTTCATCATGAACGGCGGCGATGCGAACGATCTCACCAACATCGGTACCCATACCGCCGATTTCCTCGGCATCGGCGATTTCAACGGCGACGGCGAGACCGACATCCTCTGGCAGAACGCCACCTCGAAATCGACCTACGCCGCCTATTCGGGCGACCTCTCCCAGACCATCTGGATGAACTACCGCGGCGGTGACGAACTGCTCGGCATCGGTGATTTCAACGGCGACGGCCAGGACGACGTCCTCTGGCGCAACACCACCACCGGCTCCACCAACGCCTTCCAGTCGGGCAACCAGAACAACTCGCTCTGGATGCAGTATCGCGGCAATGACGAGTTGCTGGCGATCGCCGATCTCGATGGCGACGGCAAGGACGACGCGATCTGGCGCAGCGAGACCACCGGCGCCACCTTCGCGATGAAGAGCGGCCAGGTCGGCGACCAGGTCTGGATGGGTGTCCGAGACGACGACGATTTCCTCGGCACCGGCGATTTCAACGGCGACGGCGAGGCCGATGTTCTCTGGCGCAGCCAGTCCAACGGTTTCGTCTGGGCGAGCCTGTCGGGTGACGAAGGCGACCAGATCGCCGGCGGTTTCCGGGACGGCTACGAAGTCCTCGACATCGCCGACTTCGACGGCGACGGCAATGACGACGTGCTCTGGCGCAAGCCGGACGGCGACGCCTTCTACGCGAAGGGCGCGTCTGCGTCGGACGTCGAATGGCTCAACAGCCGCGCCGGCGACGATTACCTGCAGGGCCAGCACGAGAACGAGGTCGGCCTGCTGATCTCCGACGAGGACGAGAACTTCCTGTTCTGAGGCCGCCCCTCGTCCTGAACTTGTTTCAGGACCCCGACCGGTCTGCATAAGTGTTTGTAGACAGGCTCAGAATTGTTGAGCGAGGTCCTGAAACGAGTTCAGGACGAGGCAAACCCTCAATACCCCAACCGCCTGAGCGTCTCCGACACCGCCCCCGCGTAACCGCCGCCGAACAGCCGCGCATGCACCAGCAGCGGATAGAGATTGTAGAGATGCCGGCGTTCCTCGTGGAAGCCGTCGGCGAGTGGCAGGATCTCGTGGTAGCGGCGGAAGAAACGCTCGCCGAAGCTCGACCAGACCGTGGCGAAGGTGAACTCGATCTCCCGGTGGGCGCAGGTCACCGCCGGGTCGATGAAGCCGGCCAGCCGGCCCGAACGCCAGAGCACGTTGCCCGACCAGACATCGCCATGCACCAGCGACGGCGCGATACCGGGGGGTATATGCCGGTCGATATTCTCCGCCAGCCGTTCGATCCGCCGCATCAGCGCTGCATCGATGGCGCCGGCATCCAGGCTGGCCTGCGCGAAATGCAGCAGCCGTCGGTCGCGGAAGAAGCGTCGCCAGTCATCGTCGGGCGCGTTGGGCAGGGGGAGCGGGCCGATCAGCGTGTCCTCGGCATGGCCGAACCTTTCCGCCGGCCGGGCATGCAGGGCGGCCAGCGCCTCCGCGGCTTGCTCGTCCCCCTCAGGCGAACGGCGGCCGTCATTGTCGATCCACTCGATCAGCAGCAGGTCGTCTTCGGCGGCGACCACGCCCGGCACCGGCAGGCCCGCCCCGGCCAGCGTCCGCAGCATCCGTCCCTCCAGGTCGAGCCGGTCGCCGGGCAGGCCGATCTTGGCGACCAGGGCTGGCCTCTGCGCGAATTCGACCCGCCGGACTTCGGCGATGCAGCCGCCGGAAAGCGGCGCGAGCCGCCGGGGCATCCGCCCGGTGAGCTGTTCGATACGCTCCGCGGCGCCGGTCACCGCCCCAGATCGGCGCGGATTTCCTCGAGCAGGCCGCGGCAGCCTTCCTCGATCAGGTCCAGCGCGCGCTCGAACGCTTCCGGCCCGTCGTAATAGGGGTCGGGTACATCCACGCCAGGCTGGCCGGCATAATCCATCATCAGCCGGATATCGGCTTCCGAGATCGCCGATTGCAGCCCGCGCAGTTTGCCGAGATGGCCGGCATCCATGGCGATGATGCGCTGGAAGGTCTCGAAATCCCCGCGGGCGAGACGGCGGGCGCGCAGTTCCGAGAGGTCGTAGCCGCGTTTCGCGGCGTGCTCCTGCGCCCGGCGGTCCGGCGGGTTGCCGCGGTGCCAGCCTTCCATGCCGCAGGAATCGACCTCGACCTCGCTATCGAGCCCGGCATCCGCGATCATGCGGCGGAACACGCCTTCGCCGGTCGGCGACCGGCAGATGTTCCCGGTGCAAACGAACAGGACGCGAATCAAAGTGCTGTCTCCGGCATGGCTAGCGATTATCATGCCCATGGGGTGGTGCGGCAAGGCCGGAGCCATATGCGGGAGAGGAGACGTTCATGTCTCGCAATATCGTCGTCCTGACCGGAGCCGGCATCTCGAAGGAATCCGGTCTCGACACGTTCCGGGATGCCGACGGCATCTGGTCGCAGGTCCGCATCGAGGATGTGGCGACCCCGGAGGCGTTCGCCGCCAACCCGGCGCGGGTGCTGGATTTCTACAACATGCGCCGCCGCGGCCTGCAGGACCCGGGCATCCGGCCGAATGCCGCCCATATGGCGCTGGCCGAGCTGGAACGCGACTGGCCGGACGAGGTGCTGGTGGTGACCCAGAACATCGACGATCTGCATGAGCGCGCCGGCACGAAGAACCTGATCCACATGCATGGCGAACTGCTGAAGGTGTTCTGCCGGCATTGCGACTGGACCGGGCCATGGAAGGAGGATTGCTTCACTCACACGCCCTGCCCGAAATGCGGCAAGGATCACGGTTTGCGTCCGAAGGTCGTCTGGTTCGGGGAAATGCCGCTCGGGATGGACAGGATCTACCGCGCGCTGGACACCTGCGCGCTGTTCATCTCCATCGGCACCTCCGGCAACGTCTACCCGGCGGCGGGTTTCGTGCAGGTGGTGAATGCCGCCGGCGGCGCGCATACGGTCGAGCTGACGCTCGAACCCTCCGATGTCGCCAGCCAGTTCGCGGAAGCCGGCTACGGCCCGGCGACGCAGCTTGTGCCGACCTATGTCGAGAAGATCCTGAACGGCGGATGGTAGACGACGCTTCCGACAGCCTCGCGGCGCTGCTCGCCGAGATCCGCGCCTGCCGCCTCTGCGCGGCGCATCTGCCGCTCGGCCCCCGGCCGATCGCCAGGGCCGGCCGGACGGCGCGTATCCTGGTCATCGGCCAGGCTCCCGGCACGAAAGTGCACGAGACCGGCATTCCGTGGAACGACCCCTCCGGCGACCGGCTGCGCGACTGGATGGCGCTCGATCGCGAGACCTTCTACGACGAGCGACGCATCGCCATCATGCCGATGGGTTTCTGCTATCCCGGCCGGCTGCCGAAGGGCGGTGACGCCCCGCCGCGCCCGGAATGCGCGCCGGCCTGGCACGAGAAACTGCGCGCCGAACTGCCGGCGGTGGAACTGACCCTGCTGGTCGGCTCCTACGCCCAGGCGCACTACCTGCATGACGGCCGCAAGGCCAGCATGACGGAAACGGTGCGCGCCTGGCGCGACCATGCGCCCGCCATCATCCCGACCCCGCATCCCAGCTGGCGCTCGACCAACTGGCTGAAGAAGAACCCCTGGTTCGGGGAAGAGGTCCTGCCGGAACTGCGGCGCCGGGTGGCGGCGCTGACGGGGTGAGAATAATTGCTCCCTTTGTATGGCGGCGCTCCCCTCCACAGGTCATCCCGGATGGCGCGTAAGCGGCAGTCCGCGACCTCCTGAGTCCGCGTCTGTTGCCCGGGGTCCCGGGTTCCGCCTGCGGCGGCCCCGGGGTCCCGGGTTCCGCCTGCGGCGGCCCCGGGATGACGGGAAGGGGGGGGGATGTACAGCTAGCCTGTTCGTCATGTGTGGACGGCTCCGTTTTAGCAAGAGCTTGAGTATGTATCGTCCGGACGTGCTGTAGCGGTCATGTGTACGGCCTCTGTATCCGGCTGATCTATGTTTGCCGGGGGTCCT
>JAVKCR010000371.1:0-4966 GCA_040222645.1 Rhodospirillales bacterium | reverse complement strand
TCCGGCAGGCCGCCTTCCTCCCACTGATGCGGCAGGACCAGCACCGGGCAGGCCGCCGTCAGGGCAAGCTGGTCGGGCAGTTTGTGGGCAAGGACTTCTTCCAGGTTCACGGCCTCGGTCTGGCTCACGATGGCGAGATCGTTGAAGGCGGAATAATAGGTCAACCGGTCGAGGTGACCGCCGTCGACCGTGACCCATTCCAGGTCGATCGACGAATCGGAGAGGTATTCCCGGAATTCTGCCTCGATTTGCCGGACCTTCTTTTCCGCGAACTCGATCCGCTCGCGCTCGAAATTGATCGAGGCGCCGCGGCCGGCCATGCGGCCCTTGAAATGCACCGGGCTGGTGACGTAGAGCGCCGTCAGATGAGCGTTGAACGCGCGGGCAAGCCCGACTGCCGCCTTGAAACGGGGCAGATGGTCTTCATCGTCTGCGATATGGACCAGGATGGACTTGATCGTCATAGTGCGCTCCGGAAATCAGTGACCCCGGAGATTAACCGCAGGCATCCGGCGGCGCAACGCAACCGCCCGGTCTCGAAGCAATGAAGGAAGAATTTTCCATGGATACCTGGCTCAACCGTAAATGCGCCGCGAAACGTCCTGGCGAGCAATTGCGGGAAATGTTGTCGACCCCCGGCGTCATCCGCACGCCCGGCGCCCATAACGCGATGGCAGGGCTGCTGGCGCGCGAAGCCGGCTTCGACTGCCTGTATCTCTCGGGCGCGGCGCTGACCGCCTCCATGGGGCTGCCGGATCTCGGCATCCTGACCATGGAGGAGCTTGCCGCCGCCACGCGCCAGATCCACCGGGCGACCGACCTGCCGATCATCGTCGACGGCGATACGGGTTATGGCGAGGCGCTGAATGTCATGCGGCTGGTGCGGGAACTGGAGGGGGCGGGGGCTGCCGCCGTCCAGATCGAGGACCAGATCCTGCCGAAGAAATGCGGCCACCTGAATGACAAGAAGCTCGCCTCGGCCGAGGATATGGCCGCGAAGGTCGCCGCCGCGGTTGCCGCGCGCACCGACATGCTGATCTGCGCCCGTACCGATGCCGCCGCGGAGAGCTTCGACGAGGCGGTGCACCGCGCGAAGATGTATGTCGAGGCCGGCGCCGACATCATCTTCCCGGAGGCGCTCGGTACCCGCGAGATGTTCAGGGCCTTCGCCGATGCCATGCCCGGCGTGCCGCTGCTCGCCAACATGACCGAGTTCGGCCGCACCCCCTACATGACCGGGGAGGAGTTCGAGGCGATGGGTTACAGCATCGTCATCTGGCCGGTCTCCTCGCTCCGTGTCGCGGCGCGTGCCATGCAGCAACTCTACGGCCAGTTGAAGCAGGAGGACGGCACCAAGGGGGCGCTGGAGCGGATGCAGAGCCGCTCAGAACTCTACGCCACCATCGGCCTCAACGATTACGAGGCGCTCGACAAGGGCATCGCGCTCTCGATCGCCCCGGAGACTCCGAACGAGTGACGGCAGGGTATTTGGTTCCGGCAAGGGGCGTCGCCATATGCCGGATATGAAAACCGAAACATCCGCCGGTTCCGGCAAGGTAGGAGGTCGCCGCCCGGTCCTCATCGGCAGCGAGATATACCGCTCCTCGACCTATGGCAGCCGTCATCCGCTCGGTATTCCGCGGGTGTCCGCCGCGCTCGATCTCTGTCGGTCGCTCGGCTGGGTCGACGAGGCGCACTACGTCGACAGCCCGCGCGCGACGCCGGAGGAACTCGCCCGGTTCCACCGGCCGGACTACATCGCCGCGGTCATGCTGGCGGAGGCCGAGCAGGCGCTGCCGCCGGAGATGGCCGAGCGCTTCCAGATCGGGCGCTTCGGCAACCCGATCTACCCGGAAGTCTTTCGCCGTCCCGCAACCGCCTGCGGCGCAAGCATCCACGCGGCCAGGCTGCTGCGCGACGGCGGTATCGTCCATTCCATGGCCGGCGGCACCCATCACGGACGGCCCGACCGGGCGAGCGGCTTCTGCTATTTCAACGACCCGGTGCTGGCGATCCTGCAGATGCTGGATGACGGGCTGGAGCGCATCTTCTATCTCGACCTCGATGCCCATCACGGTGACGGGGTGCAGGACGCCTTCGCCGAGGATGACCGGGTCTTCACCTTCTCGATCCACGAGGCGAACCGCTGGCCGCGCACCGGCCCGGTGGAGGACCGCGCCGGCGGGTTCGCCCGCAACGCCGCCGTGCCGTTCGGGCTGAACGATTCTGAATTCGAGGCGCTCGTTCGGGAGGCCGCCCTGCCGCTGATGGATGGTTTCGCTCCCGATGCGATCGTGCTCCAGTGCGGCGTCGACGGTCTCATGGACGACCCGCAATCGCGCATGGACCTGTCCAACAGCGTCTACTGGCGGACGGTGGCGGAAGTGATGCCGCGCGCGCCGCGCCTGCTGGTGCTCGGCGGGGGCGGCTACAATCCCTGGAGCGTTGCGCGGGCCTGGACCGGCATCTGGGCGACGCTCAACGGATTCGAGGTGCCGAACCGGCTGCCGGAGCCGGCCCAGGCAGTGCTGCGCTCGCTTTCCTGGCGGCGGCTGGGTCTTTCGGACCCGCCGGAACATTGGCTCGAGACGTTGCGCGATCCGGAAAATCATGGTCCCGTGCGACCGGAAATCCGGGAGATCATCGATGCGATCCTTCGCTAGCAGGACCCTTTTCGCCTGCCTCGCCCTGCTGCTGGTCGTCGCGGCGCCCGCGGCGGCGTTCGAGCGATCGGAGCTTGTCGTCCGCAGCGGCGATCAGGCGCACAGGTTCCGGGTCGAACTGGCGCGCACCCCGGACGAGCGCAGCCGGGGCCTGATGTTTCGCCGGCAGATGGACGCGGATGCCGGCATGCTGTTCGATTTCGGCCGCAACGACCGCCACGCGATGTGGATGAAGAACACCTTCATCCCGCTCGACATGCTGTTCATCCGCGAGGACGGCACCATCCATCGCATCGCGGAGCGCACCGTGCCGCAGAGCGAGACGGTCATTCCGTCCGGCGGGCGGGTCCGTGCCGTCCTGGAACTCAACGGCGGCACGGCCGAACGGCTGGGAATCAAGCCCGGCGACGTGGTCGAGCACGCGATGTTCGGGAATACGCGGTGAGAATACCTCGTCCTGAACCTGTTTCAGGACGCCGAGAGACCAGTTCGAGCCTGTCGGTCGATGCACGGGACATCTGGGCGAGGTCCTGACACGAGACCGGGACGAGGGGAACTCGTTCGCCGCAATTCATGTGACAGGCCGGAGAGCCGCCGGTAGAAGTTCCGTCTCCGGAATCACCCTCCAACATGGCGGAGCGATAGATGTCCCGCGACCGGTCATTGGCGACAGAGACGGCATCCCGCGATGCCATCATCGCTGTGCTGCTGGTCGTCCTTGCCCTCGGATTGCGCTGGTTGCTCTACGGATGGTTCGCCGGCCGCGAACCGGACTTTGCCCGGTTGCTCGCCGCCAGCGACCATTCGCCTCTCTACCGCGAGGCGCTGCTGGCGCATCTCGGGGAATACCTGCTCTACAATCACACCGAACCGCCGCTCGCCATTCTCAGGGACTGGGCGGTGGAGGCCTTCGTCGGCCCGGCGAACACGAACCTCGCGAGCATGGTTGTCGCGGGAATTTCGGACAGCCTTGCCGCCGGCCTGGCTTTCCTGATCGCTCGCCGGATCGGGGCCGGCCTTGCGCTCTCGATTCTCGCCGGGCTGCTGACGTCCCACCGTTTCCTGCTGCTGGAGGTGACCACGCTGGGCGGCGGCTGGGATTCGATCAACCCGTTCCTCGCGACGCTCTATCTCTGGCTGCTGATCGACCTGGTTCAGATACCGGGGAGGGGCCGCGCAATACTGGCGGGGTTTGCCGCCCTGCTGCTGATCGCCAGCCATACCTTCGGGGCGCCGGTGGTGGTCGCGACACTGGTGGTCGCCGGCGCGATGCTTTCCGCCCGTACCGGGCAGGGCAGGCTGGCGGCGCTCGCCTTCGTCTTTCCGGCGCTGCTGATCGGCTGGACGGTCGCCAAGAACGGCGTCCAGCACGGCGTCTGGTCGATGTCATCCGGTGTCGGGCAGAACGTGCTGCAGGCCTATGCGCGCAGTTTCAAGGACCCGAGCGGCCAGGAGCGCGGCGTCTGGCTGATGACGAAGCGCGAGGGTTATCCCGACTGGTGGATCTGGTGCTACGACGAGGCGCGGAACCGCAACATGCATTCCAACCTCAACATCCCCTCGTGGTACGGCACCTGCATGTACCGGCGAACCGGCAACGCGGTGGTGCCGGACTATGCAGGGCTTGAGGCATACTTTGCCGAGAACCCGAACCCCGGGATGGAAGCCCTCGTGGCGAAGGACATGGCGATCGCCGCCGAGCGCCCCTGGCTCTGGTCCGGGCCTGTCTCCTGGCGGGCGACGGGGGTCAGCATCGCCTATGGCGCGGTCTCCAAGAACGTCCTTGCCGACCTGTTGCTCTCGCGACCCGACAAGTTCATCGGCCGAATGATCTCCACCCTCCGCCAGCACTGGTTCTACAACGGCGCTGTCTCCTACACCCTGCTCAACCGTCCGCCCTACGAGGAGCCGGGCATCGTCTACGCCATCAATCTGGCGATCATCCCGTTGTTCTATCTTGGCAATTTCATCGCCATAGCAGCCCTTTTCCGAACTCTCTGGCGGCTCTACGGGAAATGGCGTGGGCGAGTGAAGGAGGTTTGCCGCGATGCCCGCGAGGACGCCCGCGCTGTTCTCGCCTTCGCCATCACCCCGGTCATGGCCCTGAGCGTGCTGCTGGCTTGCTGTGAAAACTACCGCCATGCTCTGGTCTTCCTGCCCGTGCTGCTGGCGCTGTCGCTGGATGCACTCGGGCGGCGGGAATTCTGGGCGGCGTTGCAAGGCTTTCCCGGTCAAGCCCTGTCGGCGGTGCGGCGCCTGCACCCCGGTCGGACTCCGACGTCCTAGCGTCCGCCCAGAAGATT
>JAVKCR010000370.1:0-2309 GCA_040222645.1 Rhodospirillales bacterium | reverse complement strand
GATTGCCCGGCTCGCTTCGGGCGGCAGACATGGTACCGCCCAATCGGTGTTTCAGGTGGGCGGAAATATAGGCACGGCAAGCGGGCCGCTGCTGGCGGCTTTCATCATCGTTCCCAACGGCCAGGCTTCCGTCGCCTGGTTCGGGCTGGCGGCCCTGACCGGGATGGTGATCCTGACCTGGGTCAGCCGCTGGTACGCGGCCTCTCGCCGGGCATCTGCCGGACGTCCGGCGGCCGATACGGCCCTGGTGCACAGCCGCCGGCGGGTCATTGCGGCGCTGGTGGTGCTGGCCCTTCTGGTGTTCACCAAGAACATCTATGTCGCCAGTTTCACCAGCTTTTACACGTTCTACACCATCGAGCGTTTCGGCGTGGGGGTACAGGAAGCGCAACTGCTGCTGTTCGTGTTTCTCGGTGCAATGGCCGCGGGCACGCTGATCGGCGGGCCGATCGGCGACCGGATCGGGGCCAAGGCGGTGATCTGGGTCTCTATCCTGGGAGTGCTGCCGTTCACGCTGATGCTGCCCTATGCGGACCTGTTCTGGACGGCGGTGCTGACCGTGATCATCGGCATCGTGCTGGCCTCGGCGTTTCCGGCCATCGTGGTGTTCGCGCAGGAACTGGTGCCGGGCCGTGTCGGGCTGATCGCCGGCGTTTTCTTCGGCTTCGCCTTCGGCATGGGCGGCATTTCCGCCGCGGTGCTGGGGCAGGTGGCGGACGCGAAAGGCATCGTCTTCGTCTACCAGATCTGCTCTTTCCTGCCGTTCCTCGGGCTGCTGACGGTCTTCCTGCCAAGAAACGCCCGCTAGCCGAAGCTGCTATCGGGCAGACCGGCGGGCCACGACTTCTCCGCGCGGCGCCGCATGGTCTCTCGCTTTACATATGTCGCGCTACTGCGCGGTGTAGCCGCCGTCGACAGGAACGATGGCGCCGAGCATGAACGATGCTTCCGGCGACGATAGCCAGACAATCAGGTTCGCCACTTCCTCGGGCGTGCCGATGCGGCCGAGCGGATGCAGTGGATCCATCATCTGGTGGCTCGACTGGGCACCCTCGGTTGCCTGTTCGGCAAGCGAATCCAGCATCCGCGTGTCGATACCACCGGGGCAGACCGCGTTGACCCGTATTCCCGCCTTGCCATATTCGAGCGCGGCGTTCTTGGTCATGCCGATCACAGCATGTTTGGAGGCGACATAGGGCGAAAGACCGGGAAACCCGATTAGGCCTGCGACGGAGGCCAGATTGACGATGGTGCCGCCGCCGGCCTGCAGCATGTGGCGGATCTCAGCCTGGAGGCACAGATAGGTGCCCTTGGCGTTGATCCGCATGATGGCGTCGTAATTGTCTTCCGCCTGATCGGCGAGCGGCGCGATGCGGCCCTCAATGCCGGCGTTATTCACCGCGCAGTCAAGCCGGCCGTACTGGTCGACGGCCCCCGCCACAAGGGCCGCGACGTCTGCGGACCTGGAGACATCGGCATGCTGGAACATCGCCTTGCCGCCGGCCGAATGGATCATCGCCACGGTTTCCTCGCCGCCGGGGACGTGGATGTCTGAGACAACGACACTGGCCCCTTCGGCGGCAAACTTCAGCGCCGTGGCGCGGCCAATACCTGCCCCGGATCCGGTAACGAGTGCGGTTTTTCCCGAAAATCCTGCCATCTTCAATCCTCCTTCAGGGTTGCGATGAAGGAAAGAATACACCCGACAACCGGAAGCCGCCTTGATACCGCTCAAGACGGTTACGGATATCTGAAACCGCTCGAGGCTTAGACCTTGGCTTGCAGGGCCATGGCGCCAGCAGGTGCGTTGACCTTGCCGCCGGTGATGAAGAAGGCAAAGACGTCACGCGGCTGTATTGCGACGGTTCGGTCCGGGGCGATCACGGGAAGATCGGCGGGGGCGGAGCCTTCAGCATAGGTCTGGAGCCGTTGGGCCCAGAGGTCCATGTCTTCCTCAGGATAGCAGGTCGGAACATCGTCGGAGCCGCGCTGCAGCCGCGCATAGACGAAATCCGAGGTGACATCAGCCACCATCGGATAGGCCTCATGATCGGCGCAGACCGCCGCCACATTGTGCCTGGCGAGCAGCTCGATGAACTCCGGCGTGCAGAAACTCTCGTGCCGGGCCTCGACAACATGGCGCAGCGCAATGCCGTCCTGCTCCTTGGGGAGAAGCGCGAGAAAGGCCGCGAAATCATCGGGCTCGAATTTCTTGGTTGGCATGAACTGCCAGAGGATCGGGCCGAGCCTGTCGCCCAGTTCTGTAATCCCTTGTCTGAGGAACTTGGTGATTGACGGTTCACTTTCCG
>JAVKCR010000369.1:0-17002 GCA_040222645.1 Rhodospirillales bacterium | reverse complement strand
TCCACTAAGGCTTACCTATCAGAGACTTATCGAAAAAGGCAAGAAACCCATGGTCGCCATCGCCGCCCTCATGCGGAAGATCATCGTCATCCTCAACGCAAGAATCAGAGACGACCTCGCTAAACAGAGTTGATGACGTCGTTGGGTTTGGGCTGAGGTTGGAACAGAACGCGGATCGGGAACCCCACGTTCCCAGCGCCCCATCCCACGACATCCCCAGTTCGTTCAGGATCCATGCCTCAGCATCAACCGTCCCGAAAAGCATCCTTGCAAACGGACATCGGAAGTACCGGCCTCAAACAACCAACCTGACCGCTACCCATCCACGGAACGTTGCATCGAACGCCCCCACCTCCCCCAACCTTCGGACGTCATCCTGACGCAAGTCAGGACCCATGCCTGAGCGTCGGCCGCACGTGACAGCGTCACCGGCGACTGCCCGGCGACAAGAACGGTGGCGCAGGTCTCCCCAAGCCGACTGATCACCGACGTTCCCTGCCCGCACTGCAACCCTCCCCCCTTGCCCCGCCCGCTCGCCGACCGCTATAAGCGCCGTACCCTTCACCGGATGAGTGGCGTCTCATGATCATCGTTACCGGCGGGGCCGGGTTCATCGGCTCGAACATCGTCGCGGCGCTGGAAGAGCGCGGGCATACCGACATCCTGATCGCCGACCGGCTGCGCGACGGGGAGAAGTGGCGCAACATCGCCAAGCGCGAGCCCGCCGGCATCCTCGATCCGGAATCGCTGATGGAGTATCTCGACGCCATCGACGCGGAAGCCATCGACGGCATCTTCCACATGGGCGCGATCTCCGCGACCACGGAAACCGACGCCGACAAGATCTACCGCAACAATGTCGAACTCTCGCTGTTCCTCTGGGACTGGTGCGCGCTGAACGGGGTGCGGCTGATCTACGCCTCCTCGGCCGCCACCTACGGCGACGGGGCGGAGGGCTTCACCGACGACGACTCGATCGAGGCGCAGGCCCGGCTCCGCCCGCTCAACGCCTATGGCTGGTCGAAGCTGCTGTTCGACCGCCGGGTCGCCCGGATGCTGGACAACGGCGATCTTGCCCCGCCGCAATGGGCGGGCCTCAAGTTCTTCAACGTCTACGGCCCGAACGAGTATCACAAGGGCGGCCAGAAAAGCGTCGTCGCCCACCTGTTCCCGCGCGCGCAGGAGGGTGCGCCGGCGCGGCTGTTCCGCTCGCACCACCCGGATTACGAGGATGGCGGCCAGCTCCGCGATTTCGTCTCGGTCGACGATTGCGTCGAGGTGATGATGTGGCTGTGGGAGAACCCGGAGGTCTCCGGCCTGTTCAATTGCGGCACCGGCCAGGCGCGCTCCTTCGCCGACCTTGCCCGCGCCGTCTACGACGCGCTCGGCAAGCCCATCGAGTTCGATTTCGTCGACACGCCGGAAGCGATCCGCGACAAGTACCAGTATTTCACCCAGGCCGACATGACGAAGCTGCGGGATGCCGGCTACGACCGCCAATTCACCTCGCTGGAGGCAGGCGTCGCGCGCTACGTGCAGGAATTCCTCGCCGCCGAAGACCCCTTCCGGTAAACAGGCCCGATGCCCTTCCCGGATATCGACCCCGTCATCTTCTCCATCGGCCCGTTCGCGCTGCGCTGGTACGCGCTCGCCTATATCGCCGGCCTCGTGCTCGGCTGGCGCCATGTCCGGCGCATCGCCGCCGAGCCGCCGACCTCCGTCGACCCGGTCAAGGTGGACGATTTCCTGGTCTGGGCCACCTTCGGGGTGATCCTCGGCGGCAGGCTGGGCTACGTGCTGTTCTACAAGCCGGCCTTCTATTTCGCGAACCCGATGGAGATCCTCTATGTCTGGCAGGGCGGCATGGCGTTCCATGGCGGCTTCCTCGGCATCGTCGTCGCCACGCTGCTGTTCTGCCGCAAGCACAAGATCAGCGCGCCTGCCTTCGGCGACACCATCGCCTGCGCCGCGCCCATCGGCCTGTTCTTCGGACGCATCGCCAACTTCATCAACGGCGAGCTTTACGGCCGGGTAACCGACGCCTCCATCGGCGTGGTGTTCCCCCATGGCGGGCCCGCGCCGCGCCATCCGAGCCAGCTCTACGAGGCGGTGCTCGAGGGGCTGGTGCTCTATGTCATCATGTACCTGCTGCGCCGCTTCACCGGCATCCGCCAGTCGCCGGGCGCGCTCTGCGGCGTGTTCCTGGTCGGCTACGGCATCGCCCGCTTCACGGTGGAATTCTTCCGCCAGCCGGACGCGCATCTCGGCTTCCTGTTCGCCGGGGCGACGATGGGGCAGCTGCTGTCGCTGCCGATGGTGCTGGCAGGCATCCTCGTCATCCTCCTAGCCCGCCGCGCGGCCCGTTGAGCGCGCTCGGGTCCATTCTCCACCGACGCATCGCGCAGACCGGCCCGCTCACGCTCGCCGACTACATGGCCGAGGCGCTCGGCCATCCGGAACATGGCTACTACATCACCCACGATCCGCTGGGGGCGGCCGGCGACTTCATCACGGCGCCGGAAATCTCCCAGATGTTCGGCGAGCTTTGCGGCGCCTGGATCGCCAATGCCTGGATGGAGGCCGGATCGCCCGATCCCTTCATCCTCGCGGAAGCCGGCCCCGGGCGCGGGTTGCTGATGGCCGACCTGCTGCGCGCCACGGGCCGCGTGCCGGGCTTTTACGCGGCGGCCCGCCTTCACCTGGTCGAGATCAGCCCGGCGCTCCGACGGCTGCAGGCGGAACGAATCGGCGCCTTCGACCCGGTCTGGCACGACCGCGTCGGCGACCTGCCCGAGGGGCCGCTGTTCTTTGTTGCCAACGAGTTCTTCGACGCGCTGCCGATCCGCCAGTTCGTCCGCCAGGCGGCGGGCTGGGCGGAACGCTGCGTCACCTCCGACGGCGAACGCTTCTCCTTCGCGCTGCGCCCGGCGCCGGAGGCGGGACTGCTGCTGGGCCCGGAGATCGCCGGCGCCGCCCCCGGCACGGTCGCCGAGATCTGCCCGTCGGCGCAGGCCGTCGCGCGCGACATCGCGGACCGACTCGGGCGTCACGGCGGCGCCGCATTGATCGCCGATTATGGCTATATGGGCCCGCAAACCGGTGACAGCTTCCAGGCGATAAAGGCGCATGAATTCACCGATCCGCTCGCCGAGCCCGGCGAGGCGGACCTGACCGCGCATGTGGATTTCGCCGCCATCGACCGCGCCTTCGCCCGGAACCCCCTGATCCGCCGCGGTTTCACGACGCAGGGCGCGTTCCTGCGCGCGCTCGGGATCGAGCAGCGGCTGGACGCGCTGCTCGCCCTAGCCGACGCCCGGCAGGCCGTCGCGCTGAAGAGCGGCTGCGCCCGCTTGATCGACGAAAACGGAATGGGCACATTGTTCAGGATGTTCGGCGCCGCCGCCGGCGACGCGCAAACTCTGCCCGGGTTCCGATGATCAGCTTTCCCCAGCTTGCGACCAGCGACGCCATCCGCCACGCCTTCTTCACCCGCGAGGGCGGGGTGTCCGACGGCATCTTCACCTCGCTGAATTGCGGCTTCGGCTCCGACGACGCGCGCCACGCGGTCGCCGAGAACCGCCGCCGCGTCGCCGAACGCATGGCGGTCGCCCCGGACGCCCTGCTCACCGTCTACCAGGTCCACAGCCCCGACGTGGTCACCGTCTCTGAGCCCTGGGAACCCGGGGACGCGCCGAAGGCGGACGCCATGGTCACCGACCGGCCGGGCATCGCGCTCGGCATCCTGACCGCGGATTGCGCGCCGGTGCTGTTCGTCGACCCAGAGGCGCGGATCATCGGCGGGGCGCATGCCGGCTGGCGCGGCGCGATGACCGGCGTGACGGATTCCACCATCGACGCGATGTGCGCGCTCGGCGCGGAGGCGTCGCGCATCCATGCCGCCATCGGCCCCTGCATCGGCCCCCGCTCCTACGAGGTCGGGGCCGAGTTCCGCGACCGGTTCATCGCGGAGGACGCCGCCAACCACCGCTATTTCGCCGCCGGCGCCAAGCCGGAGAAGTTCATGTTCGACCTGCCGGGCTACGTCGCCGACCGGCTGCGCGCCCGCGGCATCGCCTCGGTCTCCGGCGGCGAGCATGACACGCTGGCCGACGAGGCGCGCTATTTCAGCTACCGGCGCACGACGCTGCGCGGCGAGCCGGATTACGGGCGGATGATCGCCGCGATCTCGATCCGGGACGGGGGGTGATGCCCTACCTGACGCTGATGCTGATCGGCACCTTCCTGTTCGCCATCCTGTTCACCTGCATGGCGTGACGGAGATGCTGCGCCGGCTGCTCATCCTCGTTCTCACCGGCCTCCTGCTTACGGCCTGCGGCGACCTGCCGAAACCGTTCAGCGAACGCGCCCATGTCGAGAACAACCCGCTGATCGAACTGAAGGATTCGCCCGGCATCTTCATCCAGCCGGTCGGCGGCATGTCGGAGGATGCCTCGAACGCGCTGCGCACCGCGATCAAGGACAGGCTGTTCGAGCGCAACGTGCCCTCGGCGCTGGAGACGGGGTCGCGCTACCAGTACCGGCTGATCGGTTCGGTTGCCGCCGAGCCCGAGCCGAAACTGATGATCCGCATGCAGATCACCTGGCGGCTGTTCGACCCGCAAGGCCGCGAACTCGACCGTTTCGTGCAGTCGGTCGAGGCCGAGCACCTCTCCTGGGTGATCCACGAGCCGACGCTGATGACCAAGATCGCCGAGGTGGTGGCCGGGGAGATCGCCCCGTCGGTGCAGGACGAGGCGGTCGAACAGGCCCGCACCGTCGAGGAGGTGATCATCTTCTCCGAAGAGGTCACCGGGGCGCCCGGCACCGGCAACAAGGACCTGACGATCTCGATGCGCGCAGCACTGCGGCGCATCGGCTTCCGCCTGACCGAGAAGGAGGAGGAAGCGGCCTATCTCGTGCAGGGCGCCGTCGAACTGACGCCCGACGGCGAGCGCAGCGAGAAGGTCTCGATCCGCTGGCACCTGGTGCGTAACTCCGACGGCGAACTGCTCGGCACCGTCAGCCAGAACAACAAGATCCCGGCCGGCGCGCTCGACGGCCGCTGGGGCGCCATCGCCTACGACATCGCGCAAGGGGGGATCGCAGGGCTGGGCGACCTGTTCCGGGCCGACGGCGTAACGCTGCCGAAATAAATATGTCCGGACCCGGCCAGCGGTCGTTTACATGGTCCGCAGGCGTTGCTAAGACAGCACCGCGTTCGACGGGCGCATCGGGGCGTGATTGCCGCATGCTGTCGCAAGACAGCGCCTGGGGAAGAGGCATACGGAACAGATCATGAAAATTCTGACTTGCAACAGCAACCGCCCGCTGGCGGAGGCGATTTCCGCAGCGCTCAAGCTGCCGCTCACCAAGGCCAGCGTCCGCCGCTTCTCCGACATGGAAGTCTTCGTCGAAATCCAGGAGAACGTGCGCGGCGAGGATGTCTTCGTCATCCAGTCGACCTGTTCGCCGGCGAACGACAACCTGATGGAATTGCTGGTCTGCCTCGACGCGCTGCGCCGCGGCTCGGCCCGCCGCGTCACCGCCGTTATCCCCTATTTCGGCTATGCTCGCCAGGACCGCAAATCCGGTCCGCGCACGCCGATCTCGGCCAAGCTGGTCGCCAACCTGATCACCACCGCCGGCGCCGACCGCGTGCTGACCATGGATCTCCATGCCGGCCAGATCCAGGGCTTCTTCGACATCCCCGTCGACAATCTCTACGCCGCCCCGGTCTTCACCTCGGACATCGAGGAGAAGTTCAAGGGCGAGGACCTCGTCATCGTCTCGCCGGATGTCGGCGGCGTGGTGCGCGCCCGCGCCATCGCCAAGCGGCTCGAGGCCGACCTCGCGATCATCGACAAGCGCCGCGAGCGCGCCGGGGTCTCGGAAGTCATGAACATCATCGGCGAGGTCAAGGGCCGCCGCTGCATCCTGATCGACGATATCGTCGATTCCGCCGGCACGCTCTGCAACGCCGCCGTCGCGCTGCGCAATGCCGGCGCCACCGCGGTCTCGGCCTATGTCACCCACGGCGTGCTGTCGGGCGGCGCGGTCGCCCGCGTCACCTCGTCGCCGATGGAAAGCCTGGTCACCACGGATTCGATCCCGGCGACCGAAGCGGTGCGCGTGGCCCAGAACATGCGCCACATCTCCATCGCCCCGCTGATGGCGGAAGCGATCACCCGCATTTCCTCGGAAAGCTCGGTCTCCAGCCTGTTCGACTGATCCCTGAAGGCGGTCGGGGAAACCGGGCCGGGACAGCGACACCGTCGAACTTTCTCACCCGGCGTCACCGCCGGAAAACAGCCATCTTGCACGCTCTGCGTTTGACTTGGCGCGGAACCTCCTTATAACGGCGCATCTTCGGGAAGAGGGCACCCTTGGAGGCTCACCCGAGACCGTTCAGACAGGAGAACAAAATGACGGATACGGCAATCTACACTGCCGAGCCGCGCGACCAGGTTGGCAAGGGGGCCGCCCGCGCAGCACGGCGTTCCGGCAAGGTGCCGGGAGTTATCTACGGTGACGGCAAGCCCGCCATCTCGCTTTCCATGGGGATCAAGGAGCTGACCTTCGCGATCCATCGCCATGGTTTCTTCAACACGATCTGCGAAGTCGAGATCGGCAAGGACAAGTACCGGGTCATCCCGAAAGACGTCCAGCTGCACCCCGTCTCTGATGCGCCGCTGCATGTCGATTTCCTGCGCATCGGCCGCAATACCAAGCTGCATGTCGATATTCCGGTGACCTTCGTCGGTGAAGAGAAGTGCCGCGGCATTCGTGAAGGCGGCGTGCTCAACATCGTGCGTCACGAAATCGGCATCATCTGCAGCGCCAACGCGATCCCGGAAGAACTGGTTCTCGACATCACGGACGCCGAGATCGGCGACAGCCTGCATGTCAGCGCCATCACGCTGCCGGCCGGCGTCACGCTGCAGATCACCGACCGCGACTTCACCATCGCGACCATCGCCGCCCCGACCGTCCTTCTTGCCGAGGACGAGGAGGACGAGGATGAAGTCGACGCGGCTGCCGTGCCGTCCGTCCACGGTTCCGACGACGAAGAGTAATCAAAAGGGTAGGGTGGCGATTTGCTCCTGCTCGCTGGACTTGGCAATCCCGGCGGCAAGTACCGGGACAACCGCCACAATGTAGGCTTCATGGCGGTGGATGAGATCATCCACCGCCATAGCTTTTCGGCTGTCCGCAAACGCTTCCACGGCGATGTCAGCGAAGGCACCATCGCCGGCGAGAAAGTGCTCGCGCTCAAGCCGATGACCTTCATGAACAAGTCGGGCCAGGCGGTCGCGGCGGCCGCCAGTTTCTACAAGCTGCCGCCGGAACGCATCGTGGTGCTCTACGACGAGCTCGATCTGGCCCCGGGCAAGGTACGGGTCAAGCGCGGCGGCGGCGCCGGTGGTCACAACGGCATCAAGGACATCGACAGCCATATCGGCAAGGATTACTGGCGCATCCGGATCGGCATCGGCCATCCGGGCGACAAGGACCGGGTGCTGAATTACGTGCTGGGCGATTTCGGCAAGACCGACCGCGAGTGGCTGTTCCCGGTACTCGAGGCGATCTCGTCGGAGATGCCGCTGATGGTCGGCGGCGATTTCGAGAAATTCATGAGCCGGGTCGCGCATCTCGCGGGGCCCGCGCCGAAAAAGAACGGTAAGGAGGAAACCTGAGATGGGTTTCAATTGCGGTATCGTCGGCCTGCCCAATGTCGGCAAGTCGACCCTGTTCAACGCCCTGACCAATACCGCCGCGGCAGAGGCCGCGAACTATCCGTTCTGCACCATCGAGCCGAACACCGGCCGGGTGTCGGTGCCGGACCGCCGGCTCGACAGGCTCGCCGTGATCGGCAAGTCGGCGAAGATCCTGCCGACCCAGCTCGAGTTCGTCGACATCGCCGGGCTCGTGCGCGGCGCCTCCAAGGGCGAAGGGCTCGGCAACCAGTTCCTCGCCAACATCCGCGAGACCGATGCCATCCTGCACGTGGTCCGCTGTTTCGAGGATGGCGACATCACCCATGTCGACGGCTCGGTCGACCCGGTCCGCGATATCGAGACCATCGAGACCGAACTGATGCTGGCCGACCTCGAGAGCGTCGAGAAGCGAATCCAGGCCGCGATCAAGCGGGCGCGCGGCAACGACAAGGAAGCCAAGGCCGACCTCGACCTGCTGGAAGCCGTCCAGAAGCTGCTGGCGGACGGCAAGCCGGCCCGTGCGCTCGACGTCGACAAGGATGACCGCGCCCGTTTCCGCAGCTTCCAGCTGCTCTCGTCGAAACCGGTCGTCTATGTCTGCAACGTCGAGGAGGCTTCGGCGGCCGACGGCAACAGCTTCTCAGAAGCGGTGGCGAAGTACGCCGCCGAGACGGGCGCCGAATGCGTCGTGATCTCGGCCGCCATCGAGGCGGAAGTCGCCCAGCTCGGCGACGAGGCGGAGAAGAAGGAATATCTCGAAAGCCTCGGGCTCGAGGAGACCGGTCTCGCGCGGGTCATCCGCGCCGGCTACAGCCTGCTCGACCTCGTCACCTTCTTCACCGTCGGACCGAAGGAGGCGCGCGCCTGGACCGTCAAGGCCGGCTCCACCGCGCCGAAGGCGGCCGGCGCCATCCACACGGATTTCGAGAAGGGCTTCATCCGCGCCGAGACCATCGCCTATGACGACTACATCGCCGGCAACGGCGAGCAGGGCGCGAAGGATGCCGGCAAGATGCGGCTCGAGGGCAAGGAATACGTCGTCCATGACGGCGACGTGATGCATTTCCGCTTCAACGTCTGAGCCCTGCCGATCACGATCCGGCGTCCCGCGATTGCCCGGACAATTGACGGTCGTTACTCTCCCCGCACACAGCAACGTCACCAGTACGGGAGAGAGACATGGGAGAATGGATCAGGCTCAAGGCGGAAGACGGCTTCGAGCTCGACGCCTACCGGGCGGACCCCGCCGGCACGCCGCGCGGCGGCATCGTTGTCATCATGGAGATCTTCGGGGTCAATAGCCACATCCGCTCGGTCTGCGACCGCTTCGCGGAAGCCGGCTACAGCGCCGTCGCCCCGCAGGTCTATGACCGCCTGCAGCCGAAGTTCGAGGTCGGCTACACCCCCGAAGACATCGCCACCGGCCGCGCCCTGAAGGACAAGGCCGACTGGGGCGACATGGTGAAGGATGCCCGCGCCGCGGCGAAACTGCTGGCCGCCGACGGCCGCAAGGTCGGCATGGTCGGTTTCTGCATGGGCGGCACGGTGGCCTGGCTCGGCGGCCTGCGCATCGACGAGCTGTCAGGCGCCGTCGGCTATTACGGCGGACAGGCGGTGCAGTTCCTCGACGAGACGCCGAAATGCCCGGTGCTGCTGCATTTCGGCGAGTTCGACAAGGGCATCCCGCTGACCGACGTCGACAAGATCCGCCAGGCGCATCCCGACGTGCCGGTGAACATCTACCCGGCCGATCACGGCTTCAATTGCGACCAGCGCGGCTCGTACCACGCGGATTCGGCCCGCACTGCCTGGGGCCGGACGCTGGACTTCTTCGCCGAGACCGTCGGCTAGCTACCGCACGGCGGATGCGGCTCAGAGCGCGCTGCGTCCGCCATGCGCCGCCGACCAGGCGATCGGGTCGGCGAGGAATTCCTCGACCCGGTCGAGCCGGTCGGTGTCGAAATATTCGTACTTCCGCGCCGCGGCCAGCACGTCCCGCCAGGTCGCCAGCGCATGCAGCGTAAGGCCGGCATCGGCCAGCGTCTCGCGGGCGCCGGCGAAGGAATCGTAGAAGAACACGACGAAGGCGTGGTCGACCTGGGCGCCCGCCTTGCGCAGCGCCTCGGCGAATTTCAGCTTGCTGCCGCCGTCGGTGGTCAGGTCCTCGACCAGCAGCACCCGCGCGCCTTCCTCCAGCGCACCCTCGATCTGGGCGTCGCGGCCGAAGCCCTTCGGCTGCTTGCGGACATATTGCATCGGCAGCATCAGCCGTTCGGCGATCCAGGCGGCGAAGGGGATGCCGGCGGTCTCGCCGCCCGCTACCGTGTCGATGCTCTCGAAGCCGACATCGCGCAGGATGATCGAAGACGCGAAATCCATCAGCGTGTGACGCACGCGCGGGTACGAGATCAGCTTGCGGCAATCGATATAGACCGGGCTGGCCCAGCCGGCGGTGAGCTTGAACGGGTCCTCCGGGCGGAAATGCACCGCCTTCACCTCGATCAGCATCTTGGCGGTGAGCTCGGCGATCAGGCTCTTGTCGGGGTAGGTTGTCGGCAGCATCGGCAATCCCTGTCATGCGGTTCGCGTTTTGGCTTGCCGCATGGTTTACGACGCCGGCCTGCCCCCTTCAACAGGGGATCGCATTGCCGCCGGTGCTATCGCGCCGTCAGAGCGACAGCCGCGCCGCGCCGATGATGGCGCCCGACGTGCGTTCCTGGACGATCACCGCGCAACCGTCGGCGCCGGCGGGCATCGCGGCGGCGCCGTCGATGTCGAAATGCCGGGCCTCGCCATCCCACGACCCGACACGGGAGAAATCGCGCACCACGTTGTAGTAGGTCAGCGTCTTGCCGGCATTCTCGCCCCTGGAAATGACCTGGGTCTTCTCGCCCTCGTAGGCGATGAAATAGACATCCGCCGAGCCGCCATAGGCCGCTTGCGGGATATCGATCCGAAGCATGCCGGCGGAATCGCGGCCGATCTTCGGGGCGGCGAAGAACTTGCCGTCGGTTTTTACCTTCTCGATCAGTTTCTCTATCCGCGCCTCGCGGGAACCCACGCCTTCGAGCTGGCCGGAGACGACCATCTGCGGGGTATAGATGCTGTGCAGGCCGAAGGAGGCGGCGTAGTCCCGCTGGCGGGCGGCATTGCTCGGCAGCGCGAAGGGATCCTTCCAGCCGATATAGTCCCAGTAATCCACGTGGAAGGAGAGCGGCAGGACATCCGGCCGGCTGCGGAGCTTGCCCGCATAACGGTCCGCCGGCGGACAGGAATAGCAGCCCTGAGACGTGAACAGCTCCACCACGACCAGCCTCGCTTCCTCCGCCCAGACCGACAGGGAGGTGAATATCAGCAGGCTTGCGGCCAGTAGAGCGCGGCGCATCTGTCCGTTCCGATCCGTTTTTTCGATGATGCCACACTAAGCCCGGCAAACGAACAACAGGAGTAACATGGGTGTGAAATCACGCCATGGTGAATCTGCCCCGAGCCGGTTCCACAAATGACCTTATCACGGGCAAATTTCGGCCACATTCCGGCATCATCTTCGCATCATGAGGAAAACGCCTGCCGGTCCTTCCTTCCCCCCTGAACCCGCCGGCAGGTTACCGGACTGATATACGGATCCTCACCCGGCACGCCATGGCCGGGATGCCTCCGCGGGGCGGCGGTCTTTTCCCCAGGACCGCCGCCCCCCATTTTTACGAGGTACCGGGGACAGAAGGGGGAAATCCAGACATGACCACATTCCTGACCGCCATCGCGCTCGCCATCGCGATCGAGGGGTTGCTCTACGCCGCCTTCCCGGACGGCATGAAGCGGATGATGGTGAAAGCGCTCGAGATACCCTCCCACCAGCTGCGGACCGGCGGAATCGTGGCGGCGGCGGCGGCGATCCTGGCAATCTGGCTGATCGGGCCCGGATAACACCGGATTGCCCGCGAAATGACGCCTCATTTCCCGGATTCCGCCCTAGATTGATCACATTTCGACGCCATATCTCCACCGTTCAGCGGATTTCCCGCTACATATATTCGAACGACGCCGTCACTTTCTGAATGCTGGTTTCCGTGACCGGCCTTCGCCATACTTGTTGACGGCCCTGACTGGAGAATAGGCTGACGATGCAACACGCCCAGGTTACCCCCCGCCAAAGCGGGCATCTGACCTTCTCGCGGGACAACGTTCTGCGCTGGTCCTTCGTTCTCGCCCTGATCACGAGCCTGCTCGGCGCCAACGCCGCCCACGCGCGTTCGGCGCCGGAAAGCTTCGCCGACCTGGCGGAGAAACTGCTGCCGGCGGTGGTCAACATCTCGACCACCCAGACCCTGAAGCGCGGCGACGGCGGCCCCGACATGCCGAACCTGCCGCCGGGCGCCCCGTTCGAGGATTTCTTCAAGGACTTCTTCGAGCGCAACCGGCCGGACAACCGGCCGCGCCAGGCGCAGTCGCTGGGTTCCGGCTTCATCATCGATCCGGACGGCTACGTGGTGACCAACAACCACGTCATCGACGGCGCCGACGAGATCTTCGTGCTGCTGCAGGACGACACGCGCCTGCCCGCCAAGCTGCTCGGCACCGACCCCAAGACCGACATCGCCCTGCTCAAGGTCGAGCCCAAGAGCAAGCTGCCCTATGTCAGCTTCGGCGATTCGGCGAAGTCGCGTGTCGGCGACTGGGTGATCGCCATCGGCAACCCGTTCGGCCTCGGCGGCACGGTCACCGCCGGTATCGTCTCGGCGCGCGGCCGCGACATCAATTCCGGCCCCTACGACAATTACATACAGACCGACGCCTCGATCAACCGCGGCAATTCGGGCGGCCCGATGTTCAACATGGATGGCGAGGTTATCGGCATCAACACGGCGATCTTCTCGCCGACCGGCGGGTCCGTCGGGATCGGTTTCGCCGTCCCCTCCTCCACCGCCATGCCGGTCGTCCAGCAGCTTCGCGATTTCGGCCGCACCAAGCGCGGGTGGCTCGGCGTGCGGATCCAGGTCGTGAGCCCGGAAATCGCCGAGACCCTCGGTCTCGACGCCCCGAAGGGCGCGCTGGTCTCCAGCGTCATCGAGGGCGGCCCGGCGGAAGCCGCGGAGATCAAGGCAGGCGACGTCATCCTGACCTTCGACGGCCAGAAGGTCGACGAGATGCGCAAGCTGCCGCGCATCGTCGCCAGCACCCAGGTCGGCTCCAAGGTCGATGTCGAGGTCTGGCGCAAGGGCAAGATCGTGAAGGTCGCGGTCAATGTCGAGGAACTCGAGGAAGCCGAAACCGCTGGCCTGATCGACGAGCCGAAAGGCGCCGGCAAGTCGCAGGACGAAGCCGTCCGCTCCCTCGGCCTCACCCTGTCCACCATCACCCCCGACCTGAGCCAGCAATTCGAGCTCAAGAAGGAACAGAAGGGTGTCGTGGTGACCGACGTGCTCGGCGATTCCTCGGCCGCCGAGAAGGGCGTGCGCCCCGGCGACGTGATCGTCGAGGTCGGCCAGCAGGAAGTCGGCTCCCCGTCAGACGTGGCCGCCAAGGTCGAACAGGCCCGCAAGGACGGCAAGAAATCCGTCCTGCTGCTGATCGAAAGCCGCGAGGGCCTGCGCTTCGTCGCGCTGCGCATCGACCAGGGCTGACGAGAAGTACTATATCGTAATCGGGCGGCGTCCTCCGGGGCGCCGCCCTTTTCCTTTATGCTGTCCCGGGCATCCCCAGCATCACTGTTTTGCAGCGAGACCTGCGTTCGGGACGGAAGTGCGCATGCCATGGCGGGCAACGGCCGCGGCGGAAACATGGAAACAGCTCGCAGAAGCTCCGCCCGGGGGCGTCAGGCTCCGGTTGCGTCGCCCGGGGACGGAGCAGTCGAGCGGTACAGAAGGACCAGTTCCTGCAGGGCGATCGGGATGAAGGCGAATGCCGGCGCGACCTTGAAAGCCACGTCGGGTATTCCGAACACGGCGCTCTTCAGGCGAAGGAACGGCCAGACGGCCTGCAACTGGTAGAGAACGTAAGCCGCGAGCAGGATGACCGCGACGGATATGATAGCCCCGGCAAGCCTCTGCAGAGCCGGAGAGAACAGGTCGGAAAGCGCCGTGACACGGATATGCCGGCCGCGCCGGTGCAGCACCACGCTCATCGGAAACACGATCCAGACCAGCGCCAGTGCCGTCAGTTCCTCCAGCCCCAGGAACGAGCGGGCAAACAGGTAGCGCCAGATCACCTGGGCGAAGACGCCAAGCACCAGCAAGGCGAGCAGAAGCTGGCTCGCCCGCAGGTAAACCTGCGAGAGGCATTCGAGAAATCTGTCCAGCCGCTGCATCAATCCGCCGGCCTCCGTGCTGCGGGATGGCGCCGGAGCGCCACCCCTGCCACTGTCACTCGATTGCCGAGATTGCCTTGATCAGTCCCGCCGACCACAGCCCCTCGGCTTCCTGCTGGTCGGCCGCGTCCGCCAGCAGCCTGCTGAACGGCGCGGGGTTGATGGCGATCACGTAACCGCCGTCGCCGGTGATCCTGCTGGTGACCTCCGCGGCGCTCTGCTCGGCAAGTTCGACCGAGTAGGCTGTCGCCCGCGATGCCGCCTCGGCCAGCGCGTCCCGTTCCGTCTGGCCGAGCGACTGGTACTTCGCCTCGTTGATGGCGAGGCTGATTGCCGCGTAGACATGGTTCGTCAGCGTCACGTAGGGCGCGGCGAGATGGAACTTCTGGCTGAGCACCGAATCGAACGGCGATTCCATGGCATCGACCACGCCGGTCTTCAACGCCTGGAAACTCTCGCCCCAGGGCACGGAGGCCGGGTTGGCGCCGACCGTTTCCCACGTCTTGATGTAGGACGGGATGCCCGGCACCCGGAACTTCAGGCCCTTCACGTCATCCGGCGTGAAAACCGGGGTCTTCGAGACGACGACGCGCGGCAGTTTCCGCCAGTTGGTGGCGAGGAGGCGGACGCCATGCTCCTCGCGCAGCGCATCAGCCATTTTCTGGTGGACCGGCGAATGCAGGAACCGGTCGAAATGGCCGGCATCCCGGAAGGCGAAGCCCCAGCTGACGACGTTGTAGTCCTTGTTGAAATTGCCGTAATTGGAAATGTCCTCGACGACGAGGTCGATGATGCCGGCAGACGTCTGCTGGATCGCCTGCTTGCCCTTGGCGAGCTGGCCCGACGGGAACACCTTGATGTCGAGCGTCCCGCCCGAGAGCTTGCCCGCTTCCTCGGCGAACCGGGTTGCCGCGAGGCAGGTCGGGTTGGTCGGGGCCGACGGGCAGGCCAGCCGGAGCATGGTCGCGGACTGTGACGCCGTCGCCAGCGTCATCAGTCCGCCGGCGAGGCCGGCGGCAATTACGATACGGTTCAGTTTCATGGTCGTTTCTCCCTTCGTTGCAGGGCGTCTTTTCCGGCGCCCTCAGTTGACGTTAAGCAGGTATTCGACCGGCAGCAGCACCAGCGCCGGGATGTAGGTGATCAGCCCGAGTACGAGCAGGATCGGGAACAGGAACGGCAGAATCGCGCGGGCCGTGTCGATAAAGCGGATGCCCGCGATCTCGGTCACGATGTAGAGCGCCCAGCCCAGCGGCGGCGTGATCAGCCCGACGGTGAGATTGAGCACCACCACGACACCGAGATGGACCGGGTCGACGCCGAGCGCGGTGCCCATGCCGATCAGCGTCGGCGTGAAGATGATCAGGATCGAGGTCAGGCTCATGAACGTGCCGAGCATCAGCAACACGAAATTCACCACCGCCAGGAACATCCAGGCGCCGTGACCGCTCTCCTGGAATATCCGGCCAAGCGCTTCCGGGATCTGCTCGGTGGTCACCAGCCAGCCGAACAGGCTGGAAAGCGCGAGGATGAACATGATCTGCGTGGTCGTGACGAGCGCCTCCTCCAGCATCGCCGGAATCGCCCGGACCTCGAGGTCTCCCTGCACCAGCGAGACGAACAGCGCGTAGACCACGGCGGCCACGCCGGCTTCCGTCGGCGTGAGGATACCGAACACGAGGCCCGCGAGGATCACCGCCGGGGTCATCAACGGCAGGATGTTCGCCTTCAGACTGCGCCAGATCTCGCCGAGACTTGCCCGCTGCCGCCGGCGCACGCCGGGCGGGGCGGCAAACCAGACATAGACCATCATGAACAGGCCGAGCATCAGCCCGGGGATCAGCCCGCCGAGAAACAGCCCGGGGATGGAGACATCCGCCATGGTGCCGTAGAGCACCATCAGGATCGAGGGCGGACTGATCGGGCCGATGCAGCTCGATGCCGCCGTCACGGCTGCGGAGAACGCCTTCGGGTATCCCGCTTCCGTCATCGCCTTGATCTCGATCCGCCCGAGGCCCGCCGTGTCGGCGACGGCCGATCCCGCTCTGCCCGCGAAGAACAGGCTGGAAAGGATGTTGACGTGGGCGAGTCCGCCGCGGACATGGCCGACCAGCAGTTCGGCGAAACCGAAGATCCGTTTCGTCACCCCGCCGGAATTCATGATCTCGCCGGCCAGCACGAAGAAGGGGATCGCCAGCAGGGTGATGCCGCCGAGGCTGTCGACCATCGAGAAGATCAGCACCATCGCCGGGATGTCGGAAACCAGCATGCAGGCCATCGAGGCAATGCCCATGGCCAGCGCCACCGGCGCACCGATCAGCATGAAGAAGCCGAAAGTGAGGAAGAGGACGGTCATCGTCATCGCTCAGTTCCCCAAAAACGCGCCGGCATCGCGCAAGCGCGCCTGCAGGTCGCCGACATCGATCCCGCGATAGCTGCCGCCCGCCCCGACCGCCAGGGCTGCGGCCGTCCCCGCCCCCTGGCCGGTGGCCATGGCGGTCGGCATGACGCGCAGCGCCGCGAAGGCATCCGCTTCGGCGGAGATGCCGCGCCCGGCGGCAGCGACGTTCACCAGCCCCTCCGGCAGCAGGGACCGCAAGGGAATGCGATAGAAGTGATCCTCGCCGAACTCCTCGATGGTGAGCCCGCCCCCGTCAGGGTGGTGAATGTCGATCGGGTAGGCGCCACAGCAGATGGTATCCTCGAATGCCTGCCCGGCGCGCAGCTCGCGGGCGGAAAGCACATGGTCGCCGGCCACGCGGCGGGTGTCGCGGATGCCGAGCTGCGGCGCTGTCTGCACCAGGCGCGCGCGCGCACAGCCCGGCAGGTTCTCGCGCAGGAAACCGGCGATACGAAGCGCCTGGCGGCGCCCTTCCATTTCGCCCGCGCTCATCGAGAAAGGATCGGCTGCATCCACGTTGACCCTCGATATGTTGAACCAGGCGATATCCGAACCGGGAACCCGGCTGTAATGCAGCGC